>CAIUZK010000165.1 GCA_903903635.1 uncultured Bacteroidota bacterium | reverse complement strand
CCGGTAGGTCCGGTAATGTTTGCTATAATACTCCAACTGCCACTGCTCTTAAGGTAAACATTACCAGTTGTGGTATTTAAATCATAATCTCCGTTAACACCGGTTCCGGTTGAAGGAACGCCTGTACCAGAAAACCAGGTATTCCCGTTAGTTCCGGGGCTTCCTGCCGAGCCTGTTGATCCTGCTGATCCTGTGGCTCCGGTAGCTCCTGTAGGCCCTGTAATATTTGCTATGATATTCCAACTGCCACCGCTCTTTAGGTAAACATTACCAGTTGTGGTATTTAAATCATAATCACCATCAACACCTGTGCCTGTAGATGGAACTCCTGTACCAGAAAACCAGGTATTTCCGTTAGTTCCGGGGCTTCCTGCTGCGCCTGTAGCACCTGCTGAACCAGTAGCACCTGTGGCACCTGTAGGTCCGGTAATATTTGCTATAATGTTCCAACTGCCACTGCTCTTTAGGTAAACATTACCAGTTGTGGTATTTAAATCATAATCTCCATCAACACCTGTGCCTGTAGATGGGACACCTGTACCAGAAAACCAGGTATTTCCGTTTGTTCCGGGGCTTCCTGCTGCGCCTGTTGAGCCCGCAGAACCAGTAGCTCCCGCTGCACCAGTTGCTCCGGTCGGTCCTGTAATATTTGCAATTATGTTCCAACTGCCACTGCTCTTGAGATAAACATTGCCAGTTGTGGTATTTAAATCATAATCACCATTAACACCTGTGCCGGTTGATGGGACACCAGTACCAGAAAACCAGGTATTTCCATTAGTTCCCGGGCTTCCTGCTGCGCCTGTCGAACCTGCTGCACCTGTAGCACCCGTTAACCCATTACTACCAGTCAATCCGGTAGCTCCTATTGGTCCTTTAATATTTGCTACAACAGTCCAGACTCCGCCACCTTTTAAATAAACATCACCGGTTCCGGTTTGCAAATAATAGTCTTTATCTGTTCCGAGACCGGAAGCAGGAACACTGGTTCCTGAATACCAGATATTTCCATTTATGCCTGCCGTGCCTTGAACTCCCGGCACACCGGGATCACCTTTAACGCTCGGACTATACAGGGCATAAGGCACACTGAGTAATTCAGAGCTTCCCATTGAAACATAGCCTGAACCAAAATCAATTTCGACCTCCATGTATTTACTGCCTATTCCCCAGTTGATGGAAGTGAAAACACCACTGGTAACAGTGCCTGTACCAATTGAGAGGTTAAACAAACCAAAAGTATTGGTTGTTGCTGATTGCGTTTCCTGGTAAACAATTGTGCCATTCTGGGACAGATCATGTATTCCTGCGCGAACTTTCAATAATGTACCTGCAAGGGGATCGCCCTTAGCATCGCGGGCAATAGCCTGATACCTGATTGCTTGCGGCGGTTGTGCCTGTACTGAATTTACAAATAAGCACAGGAATGTAATAACCGATAATATAGCTGCTTTCATATACTGTTTTTTACCTTTTTATATATACCCAACCTGTTTTCTCTATGTTATTGTACTTTATGATATAGAAATAGGTGCCATCCGGCAAATCATTCCCATTCATATTCTCCCCTTTAAAGACAACACTTATATTGTTGTAATTATCTGCTTTCCATACCTCATTACCCCAACGGTTTAATATCACCACTGTATTTTTGGGGTAGTTAATGAGGATAGGGATAGTCCATGTATCGTTTATGCCGTCGCCATTAGGGGAGAAGCCATTGAAAAAATCGAAAATCACCTCAGGTGTATAATGCAGTTTGTAGCTGGGTTGATGAAATCCCTGTGTTAAAAAATAATCAGAAGGAGCGAACGTTTCACTCATCACCTCACCCACCGTCCATTCAACAGTCACTGTGGGTGACCAAAAACAATCGCCTTGTGAGCCTATAACCGTTCTGGCGAGTGATTGGGCATGGCAATAGTTGGATGCAATAAGTAGTGTTATTAATAGAAGTAGCTTTTTCATATTTGCATTTTGTTTGCTGGTTTCGTTTAGAAATTTCGATTGCCAACTTCATTTTGAGTAATGAAATGCTGTAATGCAAAGTTCCCACAACCCTAATCTTAAAGAATTACACATTCAATACAATAACTTACACAGTTCCCACATGTGAGTTATTTAAGTGCGTTTTAGATTTGATAATAAGATTGATCAATTGGAAACAGGCTATTCAATTTCCAATGTGTGCATTTCCAATTGGGTGAATTCCATGATATTTATGAATGGTGCCAATCCCTGAAAATCGGGATCGGCTGCCACTTTTGCTCAATAGCTTGATGTGGTACAAGTGTGCCATAGCCACTGAAGCCGGATAGTAGCAATAGCCTCACCCCCCCAAAAAAAATCACTCAAAGCATTACGCTCTCACCATTGATGTGGTTATGAACCGATAGCTGTACTTTTGTAGGGAATACTGATAGCAAACCTATGCTCAAAACAGATTTTCTTATCATCGGGTCGGGGATAGCCGGGCTGACTTTTGCGGTCAAGACCGCCCGCCGGTTTCCGGAGAAGACCATTACCATATTGACCAAGGCCAATACGGATGAAACCAATACGAAGTACGCGCAGGGGGGGATAGCTGTGGTAAACGACCTGGCCAACGATAGTTTTCAGAAACATATTGAGGATACTCTGGTGGCCGGAGATGGGTTGTGTAATAAAGAGGTGGTGGATATGGTGGTGCAGGAAGGTCCGCTGAGGGTAAACGAGATAATCGACTGGGGAGCGACTTTTGATAAGGATACCGAAGGTGAATTTATGAGAGGTAAAGAGGGCGGCCACTCCGAAAACAGGATATTGCATCATAAGGATATCACAGGCTTTGAGATAGAGCGCGCGCTTGTGGAAGAGGCAAAGCAATACACGAACATTCATATTTATAACCACTGGTTTGTGCTGGATATCATAACCCAGCACCACCTGGGCTACCTGGTTACCAAATCGACACCCGATATTACCTGCTATGGCGTTTATGCGCTTAACCTGCTGAACAATAATATAGAGAAGATACTGGCCCGATGCACACTGATGGCCAGTGGCGGAGTGGGGCAGGTGTACCGCACCACAACCAACCCCAGGATAGCCACGGGCGATGGTATAGCAATGGCCTACCGTGCCAAGGGGCGCATAGAGAATATGGAGTTCATTCAGTTTCATCCCACCGCGTTGTATGAGGCAGGAGTGAGTCCGTCGTTTTTGATAACAGAGGCGGTGCGGGGAGATGGGGGAGTGTTGCGCAATCTGGAGGGCGTAGCATTTATGGACAGCTACGATGAACGTGCCGACCTGGCGCCGCGCGATGTGGTGGCCCGCGCCATAGACAGCGAGATGAAGCGCACGGGTACTGAGCATGTGTACCTGGATTGCCGGCATATGGACCAGGAGAAATACAAGGCCCATTTCCCGAATATATATGCAAGGTGCAAGAGTATAGGTATAGATGTGTTTGAAAAAATGATACCTGTTGCACCTGCCGCGCACTACTGCTGCGGGGGTATAAAAACAGATATGACCGGCAGATCGTCGATATTGAATCTGTATGCCTGTGGTGAGTGCTCAAGCACCGGACTGCACGGAGCCAACCGGCTGGCATCTAACTCGCTGCTGGAGGCACTCGTATTTGCGCACAGATGCGCCGAGGATATGGCGGCAAAAATAGACCATATACCCTTTAATGATGCCGTACCCGACTGGAATGCAGGCGGCACCAATGAGCCCAGGGAAATGATATTGATAACCCAAAGCCTTAAAGAACTGCAACTGGTAATGACCGATTATGTAGGCATTGTGCGTAATGATATAAGGCTGCAAAGGGCCATGAGCCGGATTGACCTGTTGCATAATGAAACAGAAGAACTATATAAAACAGCTACACTTTCGCCTCATCTTTGTGAGTTGCGCAACCTGATAACCATAGGATACCTCATAGTTAAGGGCGCGCAGTTCAGGAAGGAGAGCAGGGGGCTGCACTACAATACCGACTATCCGGAGAAGAGTGCGCTGCTGCAACAGGTGGTGCTGTAAAGTGGCTGTTTTTTTAGGGTTTAACATATCTGGCAAGGTTTTTGTGCGTAAATAATTAGTATATTTGTTAGGCTATAAACCTCATTTATGAGTATTTCTGAACATTGCACGAAGGAAATATGAGCAGAAATAGGAACATATTATTCATTTTATTAACCGGCTGCCTTGTGGGCGGCTTGCTATCGTGCAGTAAAAATCCGGGAGCAGAAAATCCTTACCATAAGATTCAGGGCAAATGGAAACTGAGCGCTACAGCATCGGATGGAGGGAGCGGCGCATTGATTTACCAGCCTGTACCTGTAGCCCAGGATTACGAAATTACCTTTAACAGCGATGGTACCGGAATTGAAGTGGATAAGTACTACACGCAGATTCCCTCACAGGATTTTAGTTGGGCGATAAAGCATGGCGACTCGGTATGGATAGCCAAAGTGGCCCATGATACAACCGTTTATTACCTGGCCTACCTGAATGCAACCAAGCTGCAGCTTACCTGGAAAGAAGTGACCTCACTGGGTTACGTAGCTTTGAACGGGAAGGAATACATAAAACTATAGGGCCTCTTAATAGTACTCCCACTCAGTTACTTCCCATTTCTTCATTTTTCAACTGATTCTTTACTGTTTAATCCATCGGTATTGCGCTTGGGATGGCAAGCTGAATTGGATGGCGATACAAGAAAAATCAGGGCAAAAAGAAAAGCCCCTACCAGAGGGGCTTTTGTAAATAGTAGTAACTGATAATTAAGCTATTGCGTTAACTCTCTTAACGATACCGGATTTGATGTTACCAGCTTTGTTTTTGTGAATAACGTTGCGTTTAGCAAGCTTATCAATCATTGATATAACTTTTCCCAGGTTTTCCTGTGCTACTGCTTTATCTGTAGTTGCTAATAAGTTACGGATGGCGTTACGTGTAGTCTTACCGTAATAACGGTTGCGTTCACGGCGAACTTCACTTTGACGGACATCCTTTTTGGTTGCTTTATGGTTTGCCATTAAATTCTTGTTTTAAAGTCTGCAAAGGTAAGGGGAAAAATGCAAATTCCAAAAATAATATTTCCGGAACTAATTATTTTATGTTGGAGTAATAAGCTTTTGATCTTTTTGTAAGCGATTCTTTTTTCTGCAGAAACAAATCCAGTTTATCCTTGGGTAAACGCAGATTGTAGAATGGGGTAGGGTAGGTTTTGAAAACAAAAAGTTCGTAATCGGTATTCCAGCGGGCAAGCGTTTTTTTATCGAAGCCCAGATCCTGAGCCACAAAGTCCAGATATAATGGTTCAGTAATACGCACCATGGTCATATTCTTTAATTCATCTTCAGTCCATGGGGTCTTTTTAACCTGAACCATAGTAACCGGCTTTGCAACAGGATCTTTTGCAACTGCCATTGGAACAGGAATTGCAGGCTCTTCTTCCTTGCCAAATTTAAAATCGACCGGGATGCTGCCCAGGTTAATGAATTTGCTTAGGTTTTCGAAAATGCTGGCAGTGGCAATGAAAGCCAGAACATGGCCCTGTGTTTCCTGGGGGAGATATTGTTTAATATCCCAGAAGTTATGGCTGCCGGTGCGTTCAATAGCCTTCTGAACCGGTACCGGGCCACTGTTGTAGGCGGCAATTACCAGCAACCAGTCATTCAACTGGCTGTAAAGTATTTCAAGGTATTTGGTCGCTGCGCCGGTGGATTTAAGTAAATCGCGGCGATCGTCATTTTTACGGGTAACTGTGAGGCCAAGCATTTTTGCTGTGGTTTCCATGAGTTGCCATGGTCCAACGGCGCCTGCCGAAGAAACCGCATTGTGATTTAATGCCGATTCAATAACTGCAAGATATTTTAGTTCTTTAGGCAGGTTCTTTTTGTCCAGCACATCATCAATTACCGAAAATGGCGTTGAACTGATACTCTGCACATTGCCCAGCGTATTGTAATGTAGTTCAAGATACTTGCGTACAAAATTGTTTACGAATTCATTTTTCTCACCGAAATAAGATTTTTCTCCGGCAAGCGGCACATGATTATATCCTTTTTTATCACTGCCAACCGATAGATTACCAGCAAGTAAAGGTGTTGATGATTTGATGCCGGTATTAGATTTTATTGAATCAGTTTTGGCAGGCGCAACATTATTTTTTGCTCCCAGCGCAACAGACTGTGCCTGCACAGAAGCAGAAGAAATTATTAATAATAAAAGTGGTAATAAAAATTTGTATTGCATGTTTTATCGTTAAATATTATGACTAAGCATGCAACCCTGCAATGAGGGAAGCTAATACATATACATTAATCAGACACTAAAAGAGGTGAAAGGATCGGCTGGAATTAAGCGTTATTAGCCGGAGGAGTAGGAGTGTTTGGCGATTGAATTTTGTCCTTTTCCTTAATACCGGTTTCTATTTCACTTTTTATTCCATCCTTAGCTTCATTAAATTCACGGATACCTTTGCCGATACCTCTGGCCAATTCAGGTATTTTTTTACCACCAAAGAATATTACTACAATAAGTAAAGTAACAACCAGTTCCCCGGCATTAGGCATACCAAAGAGTATTTGGGGATGAATGTTTAATATGGACATTATAAAAGTATTTAAGAAAATTAGTAAAAAGAATTCAGGGTTGCGGCAAAGATAATTTATTCAGAGCAAATGAAAAACTAATTCTGGTTATAAAGTGAAATTTAACATCCGTAGTTTTTTTATAAATGCTGTATGCTTAAATGTAATTATTTGATGTTTTGAATTGTGCTTTAAATTGGATGTGGTAAATTATTGAAAACCAACAATTAGTATTGTTTATTTCTTTGTGTTGTTGTATTTAATTGGCAGATTGTTTGGTGTAAATTGCTATTAAAATAAGAAATTATAATTAGATTTGTCCTCAACATATTCATTGGTCTTTCGTGCTATTTAATTCGTTAGCGTTTTTAGTTTTCCTGCCTGTTGTCTTTTGTTTGTACTGGTTCGTGTGCAATAAAAAATTGCGTTTACAGAATTTACTTTTATTGATAGCCAGCTATTTTTTTTATGGCTGGTGGAGTTATAAGTTCCTTTGCCTGTTAGCATTAAGTACGTTCCTGGATTATTGTTATGGCTTCTGGGTAGCCTCACCAAACAGGAGAAAATCAAAAATCTTTCTTTGGCTCAGCATTATCAATAACCTGGGTATACTTGGAATATTTAAATATTACAATTTTTTTGCTACGCAATTTCAGTCAGGTTTTGGGTTGTTAGGGATTCATATTGATCCTGTTTTACTTCATGTGGCATTGCCGATAGGTATATCCTTTTATACGTTTCATGGCATGTCGTATGTATTTGATATATACAGGAATAAGCAGAAACCAATTTCAAGCTTTATTGATTACAGTGTTTTCGTAAGTTTTTTCCCTTTATTGGTAGCAGGTCCTATTGAACGTGCCAACCACCTTTTGCCGCAGGTACAGGTTAAACGAACCTTTAGTTATACCCAGGCTATTGAAGGATGCCGGCTTATAATCTGGGGCATGTTTAAAAAGGTGGTTATTGCCGATAACCTGGCTGGTTATGTAAATGATATATTTGGTGGTTACCAGGACCGAAACGGATTTACGTTAATTATCGGAGCAATAGCCTTTAGTTTCCAGATATATGGTGACTTCAGCGGGTATTCGGATATTGCTATAGGAACAGCAAAGCTTTTTGGATTTGAATTGTTAAGTAATTTCAGGTTCCCGTATTTTTCCAGAGACATAGCTGAATTCTGGCGCAGATGGCATATTTCACTATCTTCCTGGTTCAGGGATTATTTATATATACCGCTAGGAGGTTCTAAAGACGGTAAAATTAAAGCTGTAAGAAACACTTTCATTATTTTTCTTGTAAGTGGATTCTGGCATGGCGCAAGTTGGAATTTTATAGCATGGGGGGCAATACATGCATGCGGTTTTTTGCCGCTGCTGCTCATGAACCGTAACAGAAAGTTTGTGACAGATGTAGTAGCCGCAGGTCGTAAATTTCCCAGTCTGAGGGAAACAGGACAAATGCTCTTAACTTTTACTTTTGTGACCTTTGCCTGGGTATTTTTCAGAGCAGCCGATATGATGACAGCAGTAGGTTATCTGAGCCATATGGTTGGCGACATTATAAGGCATCCCGGCCAGTTTACACATTTGCCAGGTAGCTATAAGGTGTTCAGGTTTATTATTCCGCTGCTTATAGGCGATTGGTGGTTCAGGCATAATGAGCGTAAGCTGAATTTTTCAAATCCGGTAGTGGAGACTATTATTGCATGGATTTTGATATTTTTCATTGTATTTTCATTTCAACAGGAGTCAACATTTATCTATTTTCAATTTTAAGCATGAAGCCGTTCGTCCTATTTGTATTTAAGAACTATCTGGCGCCTATACTGGTACTTCTTGCTGTTGTTTTGCCTTTCTCCCTAAAGCGTTACCCAATAAGTGAAAAGGAAATTAATATAGCCTATCAGAGTGATATAAGTGGTTATAACTGGGTAAATAAGGTTGATCCGGTTACCGGCTTTATTTTCGGATCGTCTACATTACGTTATGGTTTATCATCCAATTTGCTTCGGAAAAATGATTCTCTTTGGATTAATTTTTCGATGGATGCCCGGGACCCGGTTGAATATTACGAGTTACTGAAGGCCTATTATCCTCTGAAGAAACCGCGTACAGTACTAATGGGGCTGGATCCATGGATATATTCAAAGGGGTATTATAAGTACAGGAGTAAGATCATGTATCTCGATCTCGAACCAGAAGAGACGATGAAGTATACACCTAAGGACAAATCGGTGATTTTTACCAAATTCAGGCAATGGTGGAGTATAAAATTAATGCATGCTAAATTATCAAAAGTTAACGTACCTCCGTTTCCGGTGCCTGATGATTATGGCTCGGTAAAACTGAATGCGAAAGCCGTTAATTTCAACCAGATGGATGATGACTGGTTTGATGTAAGTAAATTCGGGTGGTCGGATATACAATTTGAAAGTCTGAAGCGGATAAAAGAATATTGCCATATGCACAACATCCGGTTGATATTCTTAATTCCGGCAAAAAGAAAAGATTTCTCAAATTTAGCTACCACCAAATTCAAAAATGAAAATACGTATTGGTGGCACAGGATAAATGAGATTGCCGGTGGTGAATATGTTATTGGCAATTACAGATGCCTGGATGCCTGTAACCAGGATTCCATATTTGCTGAAGCTTTCCATCTGAATATGGAGGGCCAAAAGTACTTTTCAAAGTATGTTAAGGACAGGCTGGACAGCCCCGGGGTTATATCAGAGCATTATTCCTTTGACTGAGTTGCAGCGCATCTACTCTATCCTGAATTTTTATGCAATTTTTGATTTGGAAAGATGGAAGTAATCTTTGTAGTTCCTGTAGATTACCATTACATATTATCCAGCTTCTCCCGCAATTGTTTGGTCATACCGCCGGTATAGCTGCGCCATTTTTCTATTACCTCCTTCATATCATCGGGTAGTTCCGAGTCGAACTGCATCCACTCATTCGTTTCCGGATGGGTGAAACCCAACTCCTTGGCATGCAGCGCCTGGCGGGTAAGTATGGAGAAGCAGTTGTCTATAAACTGCTTGTATTTGTTGAAAACAGTTCCCTTCACTATCCTGTCGCCGCCATAGGTTCCATCGCCAAAAAGCGGATGGCCTATGTACTTCATATGCACACGTATCTGGTGGGTGCGGCCTGTTTCCAGTCTCAGTTCTACCAGGGTTACGTAGTTAAATCGTTCCAGCACCTTGTAATGCGTTATGGCATCCTTGCCATAGTCGCCATCAGGAAAAGCATCCATTATCTTCCTGAAACGCAGATTGCGGCCTATGTTCACCTGTATGGTCCCTTCATCCTCAGCCAGGTCGCCCCAAACGAGGGCGATGTACCTGCGATGCACCGTATGTTTTTTAAACTGCGCCGCCAGCAGCGACATAGCCCTTTCTTTCTTACCCACCACCACCAGTCCTGTAGTGTCTTTATCTATGCGGTGCACCAGGCCCACGCGCGATAGGTTTTCCAGGTCTACCTGCTCTTGTTGCAGGTAATAGCTAAGCCCGTTCACCAGTGTGCCGGTATAGTTGCCGCAACCGGGATGCACCACCATGCCGGCGGGTTTGTTAATGATGAGCAGATCATCATCTTCATAAGTTATATTAAGCGGTATGTTTTCGGGTATTACTTCCTGGCTTTCGGGTTTCCGGGTCTCAAAAACCACGATCACATCATGTGGTCGAACCCTGTAGTTAGTCTTTACTATTTTATCATTTACCAGTACAGAACCCTCTTCTATAGCCTGCTGAATTTTGTTGCGGGTGGCACCCTCCAGGCGGTTCATCACAAACTTATCTATGCGCAAAGGTTCCTGCCGGGCGCTCAGCTCAATACGCATGCGCTCCACAGGCACATCCCCGGCCTCGGCTACCTCTTCCTCCGGATCCTCATCATCCCATACATCTTCAATCTCTGCAGTTGACATGCGGCAAAGATAGCGTAAAACCCCTGAAACCCCTGTCCAATTGGAAATTGGAAATTAGCACATTGGAAATTAAATCTGGTAGTTCATTCTACTTCGCCCTCGCCTTCGGAGAGGGATGGGGAGAGGTTACCCCCGCAATTGGCAATTGGAAATTCCTACATTGGAAATTATGCTGTTGCTCTCCGGGCCGCAAACCCACCCACAACCCCAAAAGCTACAAACAAATACCCCATCCCAGTTCTGGTATGGATGTTTATGCAGGAGTGCTGAAATGGCTGAATTGATTTATGTCTTCTTGAAATGTGGCAGAGACAGGCTATACCGAACTGCTGCTATCCTTATCAATAATATCATAAGTACTGAAATAATGAGGCATGCATTTCTGCTGAATTGCAGATTGATGAACAACAAATATATCAGCGCCCCGGCCAGGCAGGCTGTTGCATAGATTTCCTTACGGAAGATAACCGGGGTTTCGTTCGTTAGCACATCTCGAATTACACCACCCATAATTGCGGAAAACATGCCCATAATTGCTGCAATTAATGGACCTACATGGAATAACAGCGCCTTTTCGACACCCAGAATTGTAAACATAGCAATACCCAGACTGTCAAAAATGAAGAAAATCTTTTTGAGCTGCAGTAATTTGTTGAAAAATAAACTTGTAATTACAATAGATGCAATGATGACATATATTATATTGGGGTCGGCTACCCACGAGAGCGGGTAGCTGCCAAGTAAAATATCACGTAGGCTACTACCGCCTATTGAAGTGATGAAGCTTATAAACGTAACACCAAACCAGTCAGGTTTGGATTTTTGGTTTGCAACAATTGCGCCAGTTGAAGCGAAGAATCCTGTTCCGGATAATTCAAGCAGGTATTGAATAGACATAGTTATTTAGTATTGATCAATTGGTTGTTATTACCGGGTGAAGCCAGCATGCATTATTCAAAAGAAAGGACAACGAGCCAGCTCATTTATTCGAAATTCGTTCCTGGTGCATTTTTTTTACTGTTGCACCAATGGGAGTAGGTAGACCATCATCGTCAATACGCACAAATGTAGTATTGGTAATACATACAAGAGTTTCTTCTCCGCTGTATAGGTTATATCTTTTTACTTCTATTTTGATGTCAATACTTGTGTTCCCCAATGAAATAACCTCACCGTATATGCGAATGTGATTGCCTGTTTTCACTGGTTTCTTAAATAACAGTTCACCCACCCGAAGTGTCACCATATTAGTAAGTGGTTGTATTCTATTTTACAAGTTGAAGACTATTTGGAATGTTCAATTCTTTTCTTTTTAGCAAATACTCATTTCTTTTTAATGGACCAATAAGATTATCGTTTTGCTTTTCTATTATCCAATACTGAATTGAATCGCCACCTCGCATAATTTCAGAATTGGAATGGTCACCAAACTGTTGCATAACTTTATCGGAAATTTCTCTATATACTAAAATATAATTGTCATTATAGCTATAATCTACTATTTCTCCTAATAGAATTTCATCATCTCCACCTCCATCATAGTGTTTTAAAATTTCCGTATTAATACCATATCCGGTCAATAAATAATTTCCCCCAAGATTTCTGTCAAGGGTTTCTGTGCAGCCACCTAAAAAAAATATCAATTGCAGAATAAAATAGTAAACGGTTTTCATGTATAAGGAGATTTTCCGCTGGTCCAAGGTTGTAACCCAATAAATACTTGTAGCAAGCCCCACAGGTTCAATGTTGTAACCAAAATTATACTGGTCGCAAGCGTCCGGTTACAAACACCTTTTAGCCCTTTACCCCCCCTCGTTTGCGTTTGCAAATGTCCCAGCCATGCGTTTGTAACGCACGAAATACTGAAATCACCAGGCAGTTACCGCATTAGCTACGCATAGTAATTCCTGACCATGTTAATTGCAAAAGCTGAAATTTTGACCCCAAAGTACTCCCCTTTGGGGCTGGGGGTCTCTTCTAACATATACTCAACTATATACCAACCATTTAGCCCCGGAAAAAAATCTATGACAGACCGTATACGGTCTGTCATAGTACGAAATCCGTACTGTCATAAAAACTTCTTTTCCCAAATCCAGATACCTATTCGAACTTTGGGGCCAAAGCAGCATTGCATGATAGGGTATGCCTTGAAACTGAGGTTTTTTTAAAGTATTCACTAGTTCAGGAACATTCCCGATATAGTAAACAAAAATCAGGATTATCTAACCAAGGTGTAATCTATTTCAGGACGGTGCATAACTTTGTTTTTCGATAAATCAATAATAGTATAATAAGCAGAGACCCGAAAATTTCGTTATAAATTTGTAAATAGCTAAAAACCAATAAGTTGCAATTTTAAAATCTTCCGATTTCCGGAAACTTCTGGAAGCAAACCAGAAGTTTTTCGCCCAAAACCAGAAGTAAAACCAGAAGCATCCGGAAGCAAAATCAGAAGTTTTATGTAGCAAACTAGAAGTTCTTCAATTGCCATGAAACTCCGTCTACCGACGACATTTGAAGAACTCCAGCCCAGTTAATACCAATACCCCCAATGCTCCTCTTGCATTTCTTACGGGAATGCTTTACTGGTATAACCTCCCCCTTCGGGTTGAGCTACGCTCGTGCCTTTGCAGGGATCCTTGAAAAAAAGGAGGCGAGTTAGGAGCTGTGTTATGTGGCCCGTGTTGTGTGGCTAGCGTAGTGTGGGTGTGACTGAAAATGCATTGGTATTTTTATTGAGTATTTGGATACCATGGATGGCATTGTTTGAAATATAGTAATATTTATAATAATATCACTCAACTACGAATTACTAAAGTTCCCTCTACTTCACCCCCGTATACAATGTAGTTATTCCAAACGTGAGCGGCTGGGCTTTGGCGTGGTGGAAGCCGCAGGAGGTGAGGATGTCGGTGAAGTGTTTGCCTTCGGGGAATGCCATGACTGATTCGGGGAGGTAGGAGTAGGCGGTGCTGTGTTTGGAGACCATTTTGCCGAGGGTAGGGAGTATGAAGCGGAAATAAAATTTGTAAAATTGTTTTACCGGGAACCGGGTGGGGTGTGAGAATTCGAGGATCACTACTTTGCCACCAGGGCGCAGTACGCGGCACATTTCGGTGAGGCCTGCCTCAAGATGCTCGAAATTGCGCACGCCATAGGCACACATTACGGCATCGAATTCACCGGTTTTAAAGGGCATGGATTCGCTGTCGCCGGTCTGGAGTGTAATAACTTTATCAAGGAACTGTTCGGCTATTTTTTTGCGGCCTACTTCGAGCATCTGGTCGGCGATGTCGATACCGACTATTCTTTGTGGTAGTAGTTTTGCTGCTGCAATGGCCATATCGCCGGTGCCTGAGGCAACATCGAGGATGGCGTGAGGGTGGATCATAGAGACCTCATGGATGGCCTTTTTGCGCCAACCTTTATCAATACCCATTGATAAAAAGTGGTTGAGAAAGTCGTAGCGGCCGGCAATATTATTAAACATCTCGGCAACTTGCTCTTTCTTGCTTAAATTTGAGGCGTTATCCGGAACTACTTTTGCAGCGGGGTTAACATCGGGTATTGTTTGCATTGGTGCAAAAGTAAGGGAAACCCCTGAACTATAAACCCCGAAGGGGAAACCCTGAACCCTAAAGGGAACCATGAATTTGGCTTTTCTGGTGGATTTCCGGGTTCATGGCATTGATTTGGCATTTTGTTTTTGAATGGAATTTGGAAATTGGAAATTGTAAATTGGTGAATTGGAAATTAAAAAGATAGATGGAAATAACTAAAGCTACCTATGTAATAAGCAGTCCCACGGTGGAGGGATGCCCTAAGCCGGATAAGGCGGAGTATGCCTTTATAGGCAGATCGAATGTAGGTAAGTCTTCATTGATCAATATGCTGACGCGCAATGCGAAGCTGGCCAAGACATCGAATACGCCGGGCAAGACGCAGTTGATCAACCACTTTCTGGTGAATGGTTCTTTTTATATTGTCGATTTGCCGGGATACGGGTTTGCCAAGCGGTCGTTGAGCACAAGGGTAACATGGGAGAAAATGATAGCCAACTATCTGCAGAAACGCACCAATCTGGTAACGGTATTTGTGCTGGTAGACAGCAGGCATGAGCCACAGGAAATAGACCTGGGATTTTTGCGCAAGCTGGGCGAATGGGGTGTGCCGTTTAATGTGATCTTTACAAAGGCCGACAAAAGCACCCAGCGCGAAGCCTCGAAACATGCCCGGCAGTTTGTAGAGGCTATGAAGCTGGAATGGGAGTTTATACCCAGGACATTTATAACGAGTGCGGTTAAATTTCTGGGCAGGAAGGAGCTACTCAGTTATATAGATGAATTGAATAATGATTTTGTTATTCCGGTAGTCGAGGTTAAGGAGTAGGCCTTATTTGCAGATCCTATTTTAAAAATTACAGCCATTCATTTTTGTAAGATTTCATCCTGATTGAGGAGTTATGTATGCCTGGTTTTGTGAATAAGGCATATATAAACGAATGCTCCTCAAATTTTTTATTCATTTCCATTGTTGCAAATGAATGAATAGTAATGCCACATTTGTATATTTGCTGCGATCCAACCGAGGAACGAGCAATGCAATTAGCACAACGATTGAACTCTGTTACAGAGCCACAGACAATAAAGATGGCCAAATTAAGCCGGGAATTAAAAGCAAAAGGAGTAAATATCATTGACCTGAGCCTTGGTGAACCTGACTTCAGAACTCCTGAATTTATTTGCGAAGCAGGCATAAATGCCATAAATAACGGTTTTACGAAGTATCCCCCGGTGGCAGGTTTTGCCGATCTGCTTGAGGCTATAAGTCTGAAACTGAAAAGGGATAACAACCTGGATTATGCTGCCAACGAAATTATAGTATCGACCGGCGCCAAGCAATCATTGTACAATGCAGTAATGAGCATAGTAGATCCGGGTGATGAGGTTATCATTCCTACGCCATTCTGGGTTACTTATGCCACACAGGCGCAAATGGCGGGTGGGGTAGTAAAGTATATTCAGTGCGGTATAGAAAATGATTTCAAACTCAAACCTGAGCAACTGGAAGCGGCCATAAGTTCCAAGACCAAGTTGTTTATGTATTCATCGCCCTGCAATCCTACCGGAAGTGTATACACTTATGAAGAGCTGGCAGGGTTGGCAGAGGTGTTTAAAAGGCATCCGCAGGTAGCCATAATAAGCGATGAAATCTATGAGTATATCAATTATTCAGGTCATCATGTAAGTATCGCACAGTTTACAGAGTTGCGCGACAGGGTAGTGGTGATCAATGGAATGTCGAAAGCGTTTGCCATGACCGGCTGGCGGTTAGGTTATATGGCCGGGCCAAGGGAGCTAGTGCAGGCATGTGAAAAACTACAGGCACAATCTACCAGCGGGGCCAGTTCCATAACTCAGAAAGCATCGGTCGCGGCTTTGCTGGGCGACCTGGGGCCAACCTATAAGATGGTGGAGGCCTTTAAGGAAAGGCGTAACTATATAGTAGGCGCACTGCAAAAAATTCCCGGCATGAAATGCAATAATCCGCAGGGGGCTTTTTATGCGTTTCCGGATATCAGTTCATTCTATGGCGCAAAATTCGGAGATACGGTTATCTCAAATGCGGAGGAGCTGAGTATGTACCTGCTTAACGAGGCGCATGTGGCAACGGTTTGCGGCAGTGCGTTTGGTGATGGAAACTGCATACGACTATCTTTTGCAACGTCTATGACCAATCTCATGGATGCTACTGAAAGAATAGCCAGCGCATTAGGCCGGCTATCCCATTGATATATATTGTAAACTAATTTTTGGTTATTTCAATCGTTTCTTCCCTAAGCTCCAGCAGGGCTACATTTTCTATGTGGTGGGTATGCGGAAACATATCTACCGGCTGCAGGCGGGTTATCTTGTAAGCACCATTGAGTAATTGAAGGTCGCGGGCCTGGGTAGCAGGGTTGCAACTTACATATACCACTTTGGGGGCCTTCATTTTCAGCAATTGGGCAATCAGCTTTTCGGTCATGCCGGCGCGGGGCGGATCTGTAATGATCACATCGGGGCGGCCATGCTCGGCAAAGAATGCATCGGTGCAAATTTTCTCAACATCGCCTGCAAAGAATTTACAATTATCCAGACCGTTTAGTCCGGCATTTTCGTAGGCATCTTTTACCGCTTCTTCAATCACCTCTATGCCTATTACTTTGGTTGCCAGGGCCGAGCAGAATATGCCAATGCTACCGGTGCCGCAGTAGAGGTCGTACAAAGTTTCGGTGCCGGTGAGTCCGGCGAATTCACGTGTTACTTTATAAAGAGCCTCGGCCTGGTAAGTGTTTGTCTGGAAAAAGGATTTTGGTGAGATCTTGAATCGGAAGTTTTCGAGTTTTTCTTCGATGTAGCTTTTGCCATGGTAGCAAATTACTTCCTGGTCGAAGATGGTATCGTTCATTTTGGGGTTGATGGTGTAGTTGAGGGAAGTGATGCCCGGCACATTTTCGAGGATGTGTTGCAGCAACGGCATCATATCAGGTGTTTCGTGGTGCATGACGAGGTTAATGAGCACTTCGCCGGTAGTGGTAACACGTATAACCACGTTTCTCAGCCAGCCATACTGTATCTTGAAATCGTAGTAAGGTAGTTTGTTGGCTTCGGTGTATTCGCGCAGCACAGTAAGCAGGGTATTGGTCGGCTCATGCTGCAGGTAGCAGGTATGTATCTCAACCACCTTATCGAAGATGCCGGGGGCGTGAAAACCAAGCGCAGGCACAGGTTCTATTTTCTCTTCCCTGTTGGCTATTTCTTCAAAAGTGAGGTAGCGGTTGGTAGAGAAAGTAAACTCCAGTTTGTTGCGGTAATATCTTTCGTGCGGGCTACCGATAATGGGCTGCATTTCGGGTAGTTCAATATGCCCGATACGGCTTAGCTGATCGGAAACCTGTTGCTGTTTGTATACCAGTTGACGGGAGTAGGGCAGCATCTGCCACTTACAGCCGCCGCATACACCAAAATGCTGGCAGAAGGGTTCGATACGGAAGGGAGAAGGTTCGACCAGGCGTGTGGTACGACCTTGCGCCCAGGATTTTTTGTCTTTAATAATTATGGCATCAATAATATCGCCGGGAATGGCGTTATCGACAAATAAAACTTTACCACCTTCGAGGTGAGCGATACTTTTACCCTCGGCGGCATAAGATTCAATCTTAATATTAAGCAGTGGCGGAGACTTTTTCTTCTTTCTGGACAAAATTTTGTTAGAATTTTTATAATAAGCAGCAAATTTAGTTCTATCATGTTGCGATACACCACTTTTATGATTTATTTTTGATTTTCTAAACCAACATTAATCTTTTTAACTCTGTCTTAGAGAGGAAAATAACAAAACATGATAAATATGAAGCGAACCACACTCATTGCTCTAATGTTGCTTTTTGGCGCTGTAACCAATTCTTTTGCGGCTGATGGTTTCCACATTCAGTTGAAGATGACTGACTGTAAGGATTCTTTGGTTTACCTGGTACACTATTATGGTAAGGGACGGCCCACAATTTTCATTACGGATTCGACAAAAATGGATCACAATGGTAATGCTGTTTTCGACAGTAAGGATCCTGCATTTGTTGGTGGTATTTACATTATCCTGATTGGAGATAAAGAGCGTACTAATTTTGAGTTCTTACTGAATAAGGGAGATAATATTTCGATTACTGCTACGAAAAGTAAATTGCCGGATGGTGTGAAGTTTAAGAATTCGCCGCAAAATGAGCAGTTTGAAGAATATGTTGATTATCTGAAAGGATATTCGGCAGAGCAGGAAAAACTGAAGAAGGAACTGGAAAAGGCAAAAACCACCTCAGATACAGAAGTAATTCGTAAGAAATCTATTGCATCATCTAAAGTACTGACCAAGTACCGCAGGGATTATGTGAAGGCGCATCCGGGAGCATTGCTTTCGGCAGTATTTAATGCTATGGAGACTCCTGAGGTTCCGGAAGGCACACATTATCTTGAAGATGGTGTTACCAAGGATTCTACTTATGCTTACAGGTATTATAAAAAGCACTACTGGGATGGTTTTGATTTCCGTGATGACCGTCTTATTTATACTCCGCTTTATGATGCAAGGATTGAGGAGTATTTTACAAAACTTGTATTGCCATGGCCAGATAGCGTAGAAAAAGAAAGTGACGACCTGTTGAGAAAATGCAAGGGAACCAAGGATATGTTCCATTATACGCTTTGGTGGCTGACCCGTAATGCTGAAAACAGCAAGGTTATGGGTATGGATGAGGCATTCGTTTACCTGGTTGAGAACTATTACATGAAGGGTGATGCTTTCTGGTTATCGAATGACGAGCTGACTAAATACCTGGAACGTGCGCGTAAAATAGCTCCGAATGTAATAGGTAACGTTGCTCCTGAAGTGAAACTACCTAACGTATTTACCAAGAAGGAAGAAAGCATGCATGCAATTAAAGGTAAGTATACATTAATTGTGTTTTACTCACCTAACTGCGGACATTGCCAGCATGAAATGCCGAGCCTGGATTCATTGTACAGAGGTGTGCTGAAGGATAAAGGTGTTAAGATTTATACTGTGGCTACAGAAACAGATGATACGACCATCCAAAGTTTTGCGAAAAAACACCATATGCAGGATTGGACCAATACCTGGGATCCTGAGCATACCAGTGATTACCATAACAAGTATGATGTGTATAGTACTCCTACCATCTACCTGCTGGATGAAAAGAAGATCATCAGGGGTAAGCGACTTGATCACAGCAATATTGCCAGTGTCATAGAGATGCTGGAAAAGAAAGCAAAGGATAAAGCGAAAGAGGCAAAGAAATAATTACCAATTTCCAATTGGGCAATTTCCAATTGAGTAATTAAAGGACCAAATATTTATTATTACTGACCCGGCTTATGGCCGGGTCGGTTGCGTTTTAGGGGTGGGGATTGTTGGCATGATATTTGTAGCTGCTGGAGAACTGATTATAGTCTGTTTGTATTTGATTTTAATAGGAAATTAATTAAACAGATTCGTTATGTGTAAAAATAATGTTATAATATAGAATTGGCTTAAAATCATATTGGGTAAGACCAACTTATTGAATTATTTTTACCGTCTTAACAATATAAACTAATGTAATTGCATTATTTCCTATAATGGGAGAAATGCTATAATATTGCGTATGAACCGGATTTTACTCTTATCTCTTGTACTTTTTCTGCAATTCCCCTATCCAACATTAGCCAGGGAAGGCTATCGTGTTCATTTAAAGATACCCGGTGTAAAAGATTCTATTGTGTATATGGCTCATTATTATGGTAAGCCATTGCCTAATATTTATAAAAGGGATTCTGCTAGGTTTGACAAAAATGGTGTTGCAGAGTTTAAAAGTAATGACTCAAGTTTTGTTGGCGGCATATATATGATGTTGCTGGGTGACCGTAAAACCTATTTTGAATTCCTGATCAATAATGGTGATGATTTTTCGATTACCGCAGACTTGAGCAAATTGCCGGATGGCGTAAAATTTAAAAATTCACCCGAAAATGAGCGCTTCCAGCAATATGTTGAATTTTTGAAAGGATACGGGACTAAGCAGCAAGATCTTCAGAAACAACTTTCGGGAGCCAAGACTGCCGAAGACACAGCGGCAGTGCGCAAGTTGGGCGCTGAGGCAGGTAAGGAACTGACTAATTACAGGCATGAATATTCGAAAAGCCATCCCAATACGTTGCTCTCAAATATTTTCAATGCGCTGGATGTGCCGAAAGTACCGGAAGGGCCGCATTTACTGGCAGATGGGGTAACCACCGATTCGGCATTTGCTTATAATTACTACAAATCACATTTCTGGGATGGTTTTAATTTTCAGGACGACAGGCTGATTCATGCCCCGATCTATGATGCCAAACTTGATGAGTATTACAATAAGCTGGTGTTGCCATGGCCAGATAGCCTGGAGAAGGAATGTGATGTTATTTTGAGGAAAGCGAAAGGTTCGAAAGATGTTTTCAAATATTCGCTTTGGTGGTTAACCCGTTTTGTTGAAAATAGCAAAGTAATGGGTATGGACGAGGTTTTCGTGTATCTGGTTGAAAATTATTACATGAAAGGTGATGCATTCTGGCTGACACCGGATGAGCTAACCAAGTATCTGGACCGGGCTCAGAAAATTGCGCCAAATGTAATTGGCAATCTCGCTCCGGAGATTAAATTGCCCAATATTATTACCAAAAAAGAAGAGAGTTTATTGACATCCAAGAGCAATTACACGCTCATTATTTTCTATTCGCCAAGTTGCGGTCATTGCCAGAAAGAAATTCCCGCGCTTGATTCATTGTATCAGGCATCCTTGAAAGCCAAGGGATTGAAAGTATTTACCATTGCAACCGAAGGTGAGGAGAAAGCAATTACCGATTTTATTTCCAAAAATAAGCTTGAGGGATGGACCAATACGTGGGATCATGAGCATGTAGGCGACTGGAGAGGAAAATATGATGTTTACAGTACACCTACCATATATCTGCTGGATGAAAAGAAGATCATCAGGGGTAAACGCCTGGATCATGCCAATCTGGGCAGCCTGGTAGATATGCTGGAGAAAAGAGCTAAAAAATCAACCAAAACAAAATCTTAAATATATAAAACAATGCGAAAGCTGTTATTAACTTGCCTTACTACTGGAATCTGTGCCTTATCAGGGTACGCTCAAACTTTGTTTACCTACGGAACAAACCCGGTGTCGAAAGAAGACTTTCTGAGGGTTTATAAAAAGAACAGTATCAACAAAAAGCCGGACATGTCGGATACCGCTTTGAAAAGCTATCTGGACCTGTATGGTCTTTTTCGTATGAAGGTTGCTGAAGCCGACAGACAAAAACTGGATACCGTAGAAACCATTCAACGTGAATTGAATAACTACCGTAAGCAACTGGCTAAAAACTATCTGACAGACGAGCAGGTAACCAATAAACTGATTCGTGAAGCCTATGACCGTATGAAAGAGAATGTGCATGTAGCTCATATCCTCATATCCTGCACTCCCGGCAGCGATACGGTTGCGGCATATTCGAAAATTGACAGTATATATCATCTGATAGAAAGTCATAAAGCTGATTTTGAAACTATGGCTAAGGAGTTCTCGGATGATAAGGGAACAAAAGATAATGGTGGAGATGTTGGTTATTTCACCAGCATGCAAACCGTATATGCAATAGAAAATGTTGCTTTTAATACACCTGCGGGCAAAATTTCAAAACCATTCCGTTCTCAGTTCGGTTATCACATACTCAAGGTATTGGACAGGCGCCAGGACCGTGGACAGGTAAAGGTTGCCCAGATTTTGATCCAGGTATCTAAGTCGAAAGGAGATGAAGGTCTGGCTGCTGCCCGTAAACGTGCAGACAGTGTTATTGCCCAGTTGAAGGCGGGCGCTTCCTTTGATGAAATGGTTACCAAGTATTCAGACGATCAGTTTACCAACAGGGATAATGGCGTTATGAAGCCTTTTGGTACAGGTAAAATGGTACTGCCATTTGAAAATGCAGCATTTGCATTAAAGAAAGTGGGAGAGATTTCGGAGCCGGTAAAAACTGATTATGGATTCCATATTATCAAATTGCTTGCCAAAATTCCTTTGGCTCCTTATGATACACTTTACCCAACCCTAAAGCATAAAGTGGAGAATGACAGCCGTGCTCAAACTGCCAGGGATATCTTCTTTAATAAAATTAAGGATAAGAACGGGTTTAGGGAGTATGCTGATAATCTGAAAGAAATCAGCGATAAACTTATGGCAATACCTGATACCGGCAAAGATGCTAAATTGGTAAGGGAAGAAGATTACAAGCATATGTCGAAACCCGTTTTTGTATTGGGCGGTAAGAATTATCTGCAACATGATTTCGCTAAGTTTTTTGAAACACTAACTCATGGTAAAATTAACGGCCCACGCCAGACAGTGGTTCATGATGCTTATGGTCTGTATGTGAATACAGTAGTTAATGATTTTGAAGAGCACAAGCTGGTTGAAGAAAATCCGGAGTTTAAGAACCTGATGGAAGAATATCGTGATGGTATCATGTTATTTGAATTGATGGATCGTAATGTATGGAGTAAGGCCGCTCACGACAGCGAAGGACTGGCTGCATTTTATGAGCAACACAAAGGCAAGTATATGTGGGAGCCAGGTTTTGAAGGAGCGGTTTATAAATTCAAAACCAAGGGATTGCTGGATACAGGAAGGATGTTGTTGCAGGGTGGCAATATTACAGATGAAGAAATGGTAAAGAAGGTCAATTCGCAGACCAATCCGGATGGTGTAAGTATTCAGAAAGGACGTTATGAATTCTCTAGATATAAAGATGCTACACAGGCTGAATTGCTTAAAGATAAAATGAAGGTCATCAGCAATCCTAATGGCCCTTATACTATCATACTTGCTAAGGAGGTATATACAGGTCCGGGTCAGAAATCACTGTCTGAAGCCAGGGGATATGTAGTGGCAGAATATCAGGATTATCTTGAGAAGAAGTGGAATGAGAAGATGCGGAAAGAATATCCGATGATCGTAAATGATAAGGTATTTAAGTCGATGGTTAAGTAATAAAAATTCAATGAAGTACAAAAGCCCTTTGCTGTATATGCAAGGGGCTTCTTTTAGTGGATAAAGGGAGGTAATCGCAGGGATATAAAATAATGATGCCACTGCAGTTTGAAGGCTACAGTGGCATATGTGTGCAAAGTGTTTTTTATCCTTTATTTTCTTTACTCTGGTATTCAGCTTTTCTTTTCTCATCCAGTTCTTCTTCCCGATTCTGTTCTATGTCGTAAGCCCGAATGATCATTTTAACCAGCCTGTGGCGCACTACATCGGCCTCATCGAGCGTGATGTGGGCAATGCCTTCGATGTTTTTGAGAATGCGGGTGGCTTTAAACAATCCGGACTTCTGATTTTTCGGCAAATCAATCTGAGTAAGGTCACCGGTTATTATGGCCTTGGCAGATGAACCAATACGGGTCAGGAACATTTTAATCTGGAGATCTGTTGCATTTTGCGCCTCGTCAAGGATGATAAATGCATTGTCGAGTGTACGGCCACGCATATAGGCCAGGGGAGCGATCTCGATGATACGGTTGGACATGTAGTAGTTGAGCTTGTCGCTTGGTATCATGTCATCGAGGGCATCGTAGAGCGGGCGCAGATACGGGTCGATTTTTTCTTTCAGGTCGCCGGGCAGGAAGCCCAGACTTTCGCCTGCTTCCACCGCAGGACGGGTAAGTATGATTTTACGAACAGCTTTGTTTTTTAGCGCTCTTACAGCAAGAGCAACGGCAGTATAGGTCTTACCGGTACCGGCTGGTCCTATGGCAAAGATGATGTCGTTCTTTTCTGATGCCTGGGCCATTAACTTCTGGTTCTGGGTTTTAGCCCTTATAACGCGGCCGTTGGGACCGAAAACCAGAATGTCGTTATTTGCAGGGTCTTCGTTGCCCGTATTGCCGTGTTCTTCATCGCCCAGAATTTTTGCGAAATAGTTTTCAGAGAGATGCCCGTTTCGCTCAAGATACTGGATGACCTGGCCGATCTTAAGCTGGGCTGCCGTAACTTCATCAGGCTGACCAGACAGTTTGATCTGTGTTCCCCTGGAAAGCAGTTTGAGCAAGGGGAATTTGCGCTTCAGGATTTCGAATTTGCTGTTATTGATCCCGAAGAATTCTATCGGGTTGACGGTTTCCAGATTAATGATTACTTCAGTCAAGTTGGGTTAGTTTTAGAGGTTAAATTAAAGGTACAAACAACGTGCCAGTCTGAATATTAATAGAGGGTTAAATTTAGGGTCTGTAATAAAAACGCAAATCAAGTGAATATCGTATTTTGTCTCAGTGATCTAACACAATCAGTACATTTAGAATGTGCTATATTCTGTAATCGTTAGCCTTAAATTCTTCAAGCCGTTTGGCTACCTTTTCATCAGAGAGCGCAAGTATGCGAGCAGCCATTGCTGCGGCATTTTTTGCGCCGGCCTTACCAACAGCCAATGTGCCAACCGGCAATCCGGCAGGCATTTGTACAATGCTATACAGGGCATCAATTCCGCCGGGTAGTCCACCATCCAAAGGCACACCCAGCACGGGTAGCGAGGTGTATGCCGCGCACACACCAGGCAGGGCAGCAGCCATGCCCGCTGCAGCTATAATAACACCATAGCCGTTGGATTTCGCATTGACCATAAGGTCCCTCACTTTGTCGGGGTTGCGGTGAGCTGATGCTACTGCCATATTGTGTTCAATGTTGAACCAGGTAAGCCATTTGGCGCTTTCATTCATTACGTTCTCATCGGTTTGAGAACCCATTATAATTAATACTTTCATCGGAATAAAAATGTATGCATGAAATTAAAGAGAAAGAATCAATACCATTAGCTCCTTTTTTATAAAGTTATTAACCACTTGGGCATAACTAATTATTTTGAAAGTATTAGCGAGATGTAGTCGATAGATTTAATTCAAATGAAAAGCCCAAAAGCGGTAAGGCTTTTGGGCTTTCTGGATTTTAAAATGCGATATGAAAATCTTATTTTTCTTTATTGAATTTTTTAGCTGTGGTTGTTTTCCTGCGAATCATTTTTACTTTATGAACGAAGGAATAACGGAGTAATGTTTTTTCCATGCCGAAAACATCATCGCCATAGATATAAACCACTTTACCGGTTAGCTTTTTGAAAGTATGATTAACCAGAGTATCCCTGTCTTTTTCGTACTGAATATCTGTTGCCTCAAGGTGACCGGAGAGCTTTGAATTTTCAATGTTAAAATAGCCGATAAATTTGTTTTTACCGGCAGTGAAGAAAGTGACAAATGATTTATCCTCGAGCAGCGGATCTTCCAGGTAAGTAAATTTAGAAAGAAAATTATTGTAAAAATCAATGATGGTTTTATAATCAGCCGCATCCTTGATTGTTGATTTATCAAGGGTAATATAGTTTTTGAGCAACTGATCGTAATCTCTGCGGTTGTAATTGTTATTGTTATACTCGACCAGTGTAAATTTTTTCGCTGTTAGTTCTTTGGTGATATCTGTATAGCCGGTTACCGGAACGTTGGTCTTTATATCATCGTCTGCTTTTTTGTAAAACAAGGGCCCCATGGGGTTGTTGCAATGCCTTGTCCACCAGGTGGCTTTCATTCCATCCTTTGTATCGCATAAAGCAAGCGTAGCATCAATAGCCTGAGAATAACTGAGGTGGTTTTTAACATATTTATCGTCTACACGCTTAATGTCGACAGAAGGCGTTTTGACACCTTTTACCTGCAGATAGCCCCATGTATCTCCCGAGTATTCCTTTATCTTAGGTGCTTTGGCAGCTACGTCCTTAGTATTGGTACTAATAAACCCTACAAGGTCATTGCCGTTATTGTCGGAAACAACACCCTGAACATAGGGGAACATATTATGGCATTCCTGTGCATTGTTTGTGCCGGCAAACACGCAAAATAATCCGATTGCAGCTATTTTTATTTTATTGATCATGCCTGGTGAATTTCTGAAGAAACACTAATTAGCTATTGAGGAGGCAAAGTAAGAAATAACTATTAAAAAAAGAAGAGTTACGCAAACACTACAGGCTATAATGGGATAATAGTTAGGTAACCAGGCGCCGGAGTAATAAAAAAGTGTGATAAATTTCTAAACCGGCATGCGAAAATTAAAAGTTCTATTTTTGTGCAGAATATGCATCCTCGTAAAATACTGGTAATTACGAATCGGATTCCATTCCCTTTGAAGGATGGCGGCAATATGGCTATGAATACCATGATACAAGGCTATCATGATGCAGGAATGGAAGTTTATCTGCTCAGTATGAATACCAGCAGGCACTTTATTGACCATGCCCGGTTGAAGACCTTATTTACCCACCTTAAAGGCTTTGAATGGGTAGATATAAATAATGAGTTAAGGAAAAAGGATATTATCTTCAATTTTTTGTTCAGCAGGGAGCCGGAGCATGTTGTTCGATTCTATAAGAAAGATTTTGAAGATAAAATAGTGCAGATTATTGGCAGGTTTAAACCGGATATTATACAGATAGAGAGTGTATACCTGACTACTTATCTGCCTGCAATCAATAAGAATACTGAAGCGCTTACTGTATTGCGGATGCATAATATTGAGTTCCAGATTTGGCGGGGTCTGGCTCACCATGGTAGTTATTTTAAGAAAGTATATCTGAATAATCTTGCTGCCAGGGTAAGTCAATTTGAAAGATCTGCATGGCAAGCATATGACCTGCTGTTGCCTATTACTGAAAAGGATGCCGCTATGGTGCTCCGGCTTGAAGATGTAAATGCACTTTTGGTCGCGCCCTTTAGTTTGGATCTTAGTAAAATAAAACCGGCATCCAATGAAAAGTGGGTAGGATACCATATTGGCGCCATGGATTGGATCGCCAACCAGGAAGGGATTACATGGTTTCTGAATAAGGCCTGGAAAAGTATCCGGAAGGCAGTGCCCGGATTTGAATTTTATTTTGCAGGTAGAAATATGCCTGAAAGTTTTAAGAACCTGCAAATATCCGGGGTGCATTGTCTGGCAGAGGTAGAGAGTGCCGAGGATTTCATTTCGGATAAGAAAATACTTATTGTGCCGTTATGGAGCGGGGGAGGGATAAGGGTTAAAATACTGGAGGCTATGGCCGCTGGTAAAGTTGTTATCACAACCCCCAAAGGTATAAAGGGTATTGAGGCAAGGCCGGGCCAACATTATTTACTCGCCAGTACATCGGATGAATTTGTCAGGGCCTTAAGCTGGTGCATGGAAAATAAGGAGGCTGCTGAGAAAATGGCAAAAAATGCTATGGAACTTATCCGGACGAGGTATGAATACATGGCCGTGACTAATAATATTATTTCAGAAATAGAAAAGCTGTTAAACAGCCTTCAAAACTCCGAATAATTTTATTTGCAATATCCCATCACTCAAATTGTTTTTCAATACCTTGCATTATAATGTGGCTGTATGTAATTGTTTTTCTGGCATCCCTATTGGTTGATTTACTGCCTTTTGTAGGGCCTCCGGCATGGACTGTGATGGTTTTTCTGCAAATGCGCTACGGACTTAATATCTGGCTGGTTTTGATTTTTGGTGTATTGGGTTCTACATTGGGCAGGTATATTCTGAGCCTTTACATCCCAATGTTGTCTGCACACATGATAAAAGATAAAAAAAGTCGGGATATACAATTTATTGGTGAGAAATTGGGGAAATCGGGTTGGAAGGTACAGTTGTTTGTTCTCTTTTACACCTTATTGCCGCTGCCCTCTACACCATTGTTTACCGCTGCGGGAATGGCAAAAATAAGAGCAATGATAATTTTGCCTGCATTTTTAGTCGGCAAATTTACCAGTGATATGATCATGGTGCTTACCGGTGATTATGTTGCGAAAAATGCAGTTTCCATATCAAAAGGTTTATTATCCTGGAAATCGATATCAGGCACGGCTGTAGGAATAGTAATAATTCTTATGTTTTTATTTATAGATTGGCATAAACTGTTGCAGGAAAAGAAATTTACCATGAATTTCAATATCTGGAAATGAGAAAGTGCAATTTAATGTATTGATATGTTTTAATCTGGTTTACTAATTGTTTTATTGTCTCTCTGCTTTTGAGTAGTTACTGCTATTCAATTCACACTTATGATTTATAATAAATACTTCGTAATCTGAAAATGATATTATTACCATAATGGGCTAAAAAGGCCACAATATCTTAAAATGAAAAATTCATAAAAGACCAATTAGTTATATAGTTATTATTGTTGGATTGTATAGAATATAAATCCTGACCAAAATCATTTTTTAAGTCGCTTTATATCATTTAATTGCAGAGTAATAGGTAATAATTTTGCTACCGTAATCCGTACTAAAAAGAAATGAATCATACATATACAGAGGAATTAAAGTTACTTACTGAAAGGTTGAATAAATCTTATTATAATGCAATAATTGATCTATGTAAAGCTGCTCAAAAATACGCATTAAGATTAAAAGAGCTGGAAGTACAGCAGGCAACCTCACAGTATATTTCACTTTGCAGCAGCCTCATTGAGGAAATTCAGAGTTATATCAATAACAAGATTGAAGTTTTAATTCCGTATGTTCAATCTTTATATGAAAAAAAGGAGGAAGGGCATGATTGCAAGAATTGCACAGGAAGTGGAGGTTGCAGCATGCAGCATGAATTACAACTCAATGACCTTAAACAATCTCAATCGCAACTCAAAGATATCCTGAACCGCATACAAATGGTGGCTTTACCATTGTATTCCGAAACCATTTATCCTGATGTATACAGATTGTTACGCAATCACATGGCTCTGATAGAGAATACATTAAATGAATTGTATTCAGTAGAAGAAACTAGGCTGATACCTAGAATCATAGAAGCACAAAAGACTATCAATGTCCGCAATTAAGGAAGCCGAAACGTTGACTATTGAGCGCAAACAAAATGCCAGGACATTGTGCTATCATTGCGGCACAGCCTGCATATCGGATAGTATTGCCATAGATGAGAAAGTCTTTTGTTGCGATGGTTGTAAACTGGTATACGAAATAATCAACGATAATGGCTTGTGCGATTATTATAAAATTCAGTCGCACCCTGGTTTGTCGCAGATTAAGTCGATAAGAGCTGATAAATATACTTACCTGGATAATGAAGAAATAGCCAGGCAACTATATAAATTTACTAATGGAGATCATACCATTGTAACTTTTTACATACCCGGAGTTCATTGCAGTTCATGTATGTGGCTTTTGGAGCATTTGCAAAAGGTAAATCCAAACATTATAGAAAGCAGGCTGAATTTTACCACAAAAGAAGTTACCATTCATTTCTCGAAAAGTAAGATTAGTATCCGCAGTATTGTAGAATTACTGGCCACAATCGGGTATGAACCATACATCAGCCTTGATGAATCGGATAGAAAAACAGCAAAAAACTATAATAAGCAAAGAATTTACAAATTGGGTGTAGCCGGATTTTGTTTCGGAAACATCATGATGATGAGTTTTCCTGAGTATTTATCAGGCGCTTTTGGTATCGAACAGCAATATGCCCACCTGTTCAGGTATATGAACTTATTGCTGGCACTACCTGTTTTTTTCTATAGTTCTACTGAGTTTTTCAGTACTGCATGGAAGGGGCTGAAGCAAAAATCACTGAATATAGATGCTCCTATTGCTCTGGCTATTATTATCACCTTTGCCCGGAGCGTGTTTGAAATTTCCACAAATACCGGGGGCGGATTTTTGGATAGTATGAGTGGTATTGTTTTTTTTATGCTGGTAGGCAGGGTAGCACAGGAGCGCACATACAAATCTATTTCATTTTCAAGGGATTACAAGTCTTATTTCCCGATAGCTGTTAATGTTTTAACAGCCCAGGGTGTGGTTAGCAGGAAGTTGCAGGAGCTAAAGGAGAAAGACATTGTTCAACTCCATAATGATGAGATAATACCTGCCGATGCCATTGTGCTAAAAGGTAAACCATTTATAGATTACAGCTTTGTGACAGGAGAAAGTGAGCCGGTGGCAGTGCAACTCAACGAAATGGTGTATGCCGGCGGAAAACAGGTAGGGGAGCAATTGACTATTCAGATTATTAAACCGGTAGCAGGCAGCTATCTGACCTCATTATGGAATCACTATGCATTTTCTAAAAACAAATCGGAAGAGAATAATGCCAATAGTGTGCTGCACGCATTAAGCAAGTATTTTACCTGGGTATTGCTCTTTTTGGCTCTTTGTACAGCTATTTATTGGGGTATTCATGATTCCTCAAAAATTATAGGCAGCGTATCCGCTATGCTTATTGTAGCCTGTCCATGCGCATTGCTGCTGGCGGCAACATTTACCAACGGAAATATCCTGAGAATTCTCAGTAATAACGGACTTTACCTGCGAGATGCCCTTGTGATAGAGCAGTTGACAAACATAGATCATATCGTTTTCGATAAAACAGGTACTGTGACAGAAGGCAGTCAAAGTCATGTAGTTACAACCGGTCATAATCTGAGTGAGGAAGAAAAGACAATACTTTATTCAGTTATCGGTCCCAGCAAGCATCCTTACAGCAAAATGCTGGCAGCATGGGTGGGAAACAGAGAAATTGTGCCAACAGAAGAATGGAAAGAGATAACAGGTAAAGGACTTGAAGCGATCTCCGGTAAATACAGGATATTGGTTGGGGCGGCTGATTTTGTTGGAATTGAGGGTGGATCAGATAAGGAAGAAGCTGCTACAGTTTATGTGAAGATAAATGATCAGGTAACTTCATTTCATTTTAATTCCGTTTTCAGGGAATCAATTCCACAGATCATACCAAAGTTAAAACAACGGTATAAACTCTCCCTGCTGTCGGGTGATAATGACAAACAAAAGGATCTACTCAGTGAATTGTTTGGCCGTAACAGCGAGTTACTTTTTAAGCAGAAACCCATAGATAAATTACATTACATTGAATCGCTTCAGCAAAGCAGGAAGCATGTAATGATGATTGGCGACGGATTGAATGATGCAGGAGCCTTACAGCAAAGTAATGTTGGCGTAACTCTGGCAGATGATATTAATAATTTTACACCTTCATGCGATGCTATACTTAATGCAAAGAAGTTTGATTTGCTTCCATCGGTATTACGGCTTGCAAAAGCATCGAGGGTGATTATCGGCGCAAGTTTCGTGGTTTCCATATTGTATAATTGTGTAGGACTTTGGTTTTCTATGCAGGGATTAATGAAGCCTATTATGGCTGCTATATTAATGCCATGCAGCACTATAAGTATTTTGATCATATCCAGTGGAGTGAGCAGCCTCTATGCAAAAAGGCTCCACCTTTCATTAAAAACGACAGATTAAGGATGTAAAGCTGCTGATTTGAATCACTTACCTTATTGAGTTTCATCATTTACCTTATTCTGTTTAAAAAATAATTTTACGGTTTGGAAAATGATAATTTCAAGGCACTTATTTTCGGATAAGTTTTATGTAAAATAGCATAATATATATAAAGCGGTGGATTTGTTTTAAAGACAAAAAGGTCTTAATAGTGATTTACAATTTAATATTTACAAATAAATATTTATGTAAAACAAATATTTGAAATTGTAGCGTTGAGTATATATTTTGCACCTGTTATTTAAGTGAACCGGACAAGCACAAAAAGTATGATTTTAATCAGTTTATTGATTGAGTAAAGTCATAAAAAACCTTTTTGTCCATTAATATTTTTGTTAGCATTAAATCACAAAATATGAGCGCTTTATTTCTCCTTGTTATAGTAAGTATTTGCGTTGCCGGATTTTTTCTCGGAGCCTTTATCTGGAGTATCAAAACAGATCAATATGAGGATAAGAAAGGGGCCGCAATGAGAATATTATATGATGATGAAATTCAGAAAAATCTTTACAAATAATCAATTTTTAAGCCAATGAGTAATTTTCTTGAAGGGACAAACCCAACCGCATCAGTAGAGACTGATAAATTTTTTTACGATAATAAGATCGTAAAATGGTTTGCTTACGCCACCATGTTGTGGGGAGTCGTCGGAATGTTAGCCGGTATTCTTGCCGCATTTCAACTTGTATTTCCAGCCCTGAATATGGGTATGGCAGCTACTACGTTCGGGCGTGTGCGGCCTGTTCATACCAATGCGGTGATTTTTGCCTTGGTAGGTAATGGTATTTTTATGGGGGTATATTATTCACTCCAGCGTCTTTGTAAAGCCCGTATGTTTAGCAATGCACTTAGCAGGCTGCATTTCTGGGGTTGGCAATTAATTATTGTGCTTGCAGCAGTTACACTTCTTGCCGGATATACATCAGGTAAAGAATATGCAGAGTTGGAATGGCCTATTGATATCCTGATTGCCCTGGTATGGGTAATATTCGGTATTAATATGTTCGGTACCATTCTGAAACGCAGGGAGCGTCACCTGTATGTTGCTATCTGGTTTTATATAGCAACATTCGTTACTGTGGCCATGCTGCATATCGTAAACTCCATTGAAATACCATTCAGTTTCATGAAGTCATATTCATGGTATGCAGGTGTGCAAGATGCATTGGTGCAGTGGTGGTATGGTCATAATGCGGTGGCATTCTTCCTTACTACTCCTTATCTGGGCTTGATGTATTATTTTATTCCCAAAGCATCTAACCGTCCTGTTTATTCTTACCGCTTGTCCGTAATACATTTCTGGGCGTTAATATTCCTATATATATGGGCTGGTCCTCACCACCTTTTATATACGGCCTTACCAGAATGGGCACAGTCGCTGGGTACTGTGTTCTCAATCATGCTTATAGCCCCATCATGGGGTGGTATGCTTAATGGTTTGCTTACATTACGTGGTGCATGGGATAAAGTGCGTGAAGATCCGGTTTTGAAATTCATGGTAGTGGCCGTAACCGCATATGGTATGGCGACATTTGAAGGCCCGATGCTGAGTCTGAAGAGTGTAAATGCCATCAGTCACTTTACCGACTGGACTGTAGCGCATGTGCATGTAGGCGCATTGGGCTGGAACGGTTTCCTGACTTTTGGTATGTTGTATTATCTGATTCCTAAAATATTCAGGACCAAGTTATATTCGGTTAAACTGGCTAATAACCACTTCTGGATTGGTACATTGGGTATTATATTTTATGTAGTTCCCATGTATTGGGCTGGTTTCATGCAGAGTCTTGCATGGAAAGAGTTTACTCCGGAAGGCACATTGAAATATCAGTTCCTTGATACAGTAAAACAAATGCAGCCGTTCTACCTGATGCGTGGTATAGGTGGTATTTTGTTCCTGATCGGCGCTTTGATCATGGTGTACAACCTTATTAAGACCGTTAAAATGGGAACTGTTCAGAATGAAGAGCCTGCTGAAGCAGCGCCATTAACCAAGACTTTTGTACCTCATGCTACAGAATACTGGCACAGATGGATTGAAAGCCGCCCAATACAGATGTTGGTGTTCAGCCTTGTAGCAGTTGCAATAGGTGGAGCCATTGAGATGATACCAACATTTATGGTAAAGGAAAACATACCAACAATTGCAGCCGTTAAGCCTTATACTCCACTTGAGTTGCAAGGTAGGGACATATATATCCGTGAAGGCTGTTACCTGTGTCATAGCCAGATGGTAAGGCCATTCAGAAGTGAGGTGGTCAGGTATGGTGAATACTCTAAAGCCGGAGAATTTGTATATGACCATCCATTCCAGTGGGGTAGTAAACGTACAGGCCCGGATTTGGCAAGGGTAGGAGGAAAATACCCGAATAGCTGGCATTTCAACCACATGTATGAGCCATCCAGTATTTCTCCAGGTACCGTTATGCCGAATTACCCATGGCTGTTTGAGAATGAAATAGATACAGCAATTACACCTGCCAAGATCAGGGCGATGCAGACCCTTGGCGTTCCTTATCCGGCCGGATTCGATCAGAAGGCTAACAAGGATCTGCTTATACAAGCTAATGGTATTGCCCTTAACCTCAAGATGGATAAGATTACCATTAAGAGTACTAAGGAAATTGTAGCTCTTATAGCCTACTTGCAGCGTATTGGTACTGATATAAAGCTGGAACAGAAAACAGCAACAAATAAATAATTTTTCAAAACTTAACTATTATGAAGTTCATACATTATCTGGAACGGATTACAGGAGTCGGGATTTACCCCTTGCTATCGCTGATTATTTTCTTCCTGTTCTTTACAATTCTGCTACTTTGGATAATGAGAGCTGATAAGACGTATATAAGTGTATTGAAAAACATCCCTTTTCCGGGTAATGAAACCGAATAAATATTATTAATTATATAACTGGCATAAAATATGCGTGCAAATAATAAAATATCCCTGATTACTGCTATGGCAATGTTGCTTTTGCCAACGTTAGCTTTTGCAGCTACTCCTAATGCTGTTGATAAAGGCGGCAGTACTAATATGGTTCTCATCAGCCTTGTAGGCCTTGTGCTTATTTTGTTGCTGGTAATTGGAATTCTGGCAATGACATTGCGCCAGCTCTCATTTGTGGTGAGAGATAAAATCCGTAAAGAAAAGAAGGCGGCATCGGGTGTTGTGAAAACACTGCTGATGCTGATATGCCTGACAATTCCAGCTATGCAAGTGTTTGCAGCAGATGCAGTAAAATCGGCTGCTCTGGTTTCGCATAGCATTAGTGGCATGCCTGAGATGGAGTTTTACCTGATCATTATTACCCTGGCTCTGGAACTTATTGCAATTTTCGCTCTGGTATTTAATGTCAGGTTATTGCTTAAGTCGCTTAGCAGCAAACCTGAATTGACTGCTGATGGGCGTCCGGTAGATGAATCAAATTGGTTCTGGGATAAATTCAATGCAGCCGCAACGCTTGAGCATGAAAAAGATGTATTGCTGGATCATAATTATGATGGTATCCAGGAACTGGATAACAGTCTGCCACCATGGTGGAAATATGGTTTTTACCTGACAATTATTGTTGCATGTATTTATTTTTACCGCTATCATGTTTCGCACGAGGGTCTTAATGCTAAGCAAGAATTGGCGGAAGAAATGCAACAGGCTGATGAAGATAAGGCAGCTTATCTTCTGGTAGCTGGTAACAATGTTGATGAAAACAATGTTACACAGCTTAAAGATCCTGCAAACATTAGTGCCGGTAAGGAAATATTTGTAAAAACCTGTGCTCCTTGCCATCTTGCTGATGGTGGCGGCGCTGTAGGTCCAAACCTTACGGATGATTACTGGTTGCATGGTGGTGGCATCTAGGATGTATTTAAAACCATTAAATATGGCTGGCAGGAAAAAGGCATGAAGAGTTGGAAAGATGATTTTACTCCTAAACAAATCCAACAATTAGCTAGCTTTGTAAAATCTTTAAGAGGTACCAAACCTGCAGTACCAAAATTAGAGCAGGGAGAATTATATATCGAGGCTGGTGTTGCAACGGACAGCACTGCTAAAAAAACCGATAGTGTAAAGGCTGCTAAATAAAGCCTTTTAATAAATAATTAATGAGCGATAATAGTGTTAAAGGGTCAACTTTCAGGGATAAGGTCGCGACAGTAGATAAAACGGGAAAGCGGATATGGATGTTTCCGCACAAGCCTGCCGGTAAATTGCACAATGCCAGATTGCTGTTTTCGGCAATATACCTTGCGGTGTTCTTTGGATTGCCATTTATCAAGGTTAGCGGACATCCGATATTCCTTTTAGATGTTCTGGATAGAAGGTTTATTCTTTTTGGGCAGATTTTTTGGCCGCAGGATTTCTTCCTATTTGCATTGGGGATGATAATCTTTATCATTTTTATTGCTCTTTTTACAGTAGTATTTGGCAGGGTGTTTTGCGGATGGGCTTGCCCACAGACCATTTTTATGGAAATGATATTCCGTAAAATTGAATTCTGGATTGAGGGCGATGGTGTAGAGCAGAAGATTCTGGCCAGGACCCCCTGGAATGGGAAGAAAATAAGCAAGAAGGTAACAAAGTGGGTGATTTTCTGGTTAGTGAGTTTTATTATCTCCAACACATTTCTGGCCTACCTTAATGGAATTGATGTAGTAAGTAAACTTTATACTGAGCCATTAAGCAAGCATATAGGTACCTTTATTTCCCTGTCGATATTTACTTCTGTTTTCTTTTTTGTCTATTTATGGCTGAGGGAGCAGGTATGTACGGTTATTTGTCCATATGGCAGGATGCAGGGCGTATTATTGGATAAGGATTCTGTAATAGTTACTTATGATTACAAAAGAGGAGAACAGAGGGGCAAGTTTCATAAGAATGAACAAAGGACAATTGGTGACTGTATTGATTGTGAGCAATGCGTAAAAGTTTGCCCTACAGGTATTGATATCAGGAATGGTACGCAATTGGAGTGTATTAATTGTACTGCATGTATTGATTCCTGTAACAAGATGATGAGTGCAGTTGGGTTGCCAACAGGACTTATCAGATATGCATCTGAAAACAGTGTAGCAGAGAAGAAAAAGTGGCAATTTACCTGGAGAATGAAAGCTTACAGCTTTGTAATGCTTGTATTATTGGTGGTAATGAGTTGGTTGCTTGCAACAAGATCAGATGTTGGTATAACAGTTCTGAGGGTTCCCGGACAACTTTTCCAGGAATGGCCTAACCATACTATGAGCAATCTGTATAGCTATAAAATGCTCAATAAAACGTTTAAGGATAAGGAAGTAGTATTAAAACCAGAGAACTTTAAAGGTGAAATAAAATTGATGGGGGAGAATAAGTTCATTATACCGAAGAATGGATATACTGTAGGAACAATGTTTATCTATTTGGATAATAATGATGTCTCAAGCCGAAAAACAGTTTTGAAGATCGGAGTTTATGAAGGAACTGAAAAGATAAATACTATTACTACTTCATTTCTCGGGCCGTTTAAAGCAAATTGATCACATTAAAACCATAGATTATGAAAATAGGTTGGGGATGGAAGATAGCGGGGCTTTATGGTGGCTTTGTAGTACTGATACTTTGCCTGGTCATATCGGCTAACAAACAGCGTTTTGACCTGGTAACAAAAGACTATTATGGTGAGGAGATTGCCTATCAGAAAGTGCTGGATGCCGGTAAGAATCAATCGGCTCTATCGCGGCCGGTGAACATACATGCCAACGAAAAGGCTGTGACCATAGAATTTCCGGAAGAATTCAAGAGTAAAGTGCTTAGCGGGGATATTCAATTCTATGCTCCCGTGAATTCGGATTGGGACAGGAGTTTTAAAATTAATACTCAGGATAACAGTGTGACCATAGCCAGAAGTGAATTAAAGAATACACGTTACACTATCAAGATCAGTTGCCAGGTTGATGGCAAGAGCTATTACCAGGAATCGGAAATTTTGCTTCACTCCTAGATGAATACTTTTACCTATACTATGGCCCTGCTTATGGGGTTTACCGGCAGCCTGCATTGTGCAGGTATGTGCGGGCCTATAGTATGGATTATGCCATTTCAGGCCTTTAATGGCATAAGAAAAATTGCGGCATTATCGTTGTATCACCTGGGCCGCATTTCGGTATATGCGCTGCTGGCGGTAATACTCCATTCATTCCGCAATTTGTTTGATCCAAAGGTTCAGCAGTATATTTCGTTGGTACTTGGCGGTATTTTATTGCTTGTTGGTGTACTTACATTCTTTCCTAACCATACACTGAAACTTAAATTACCCTGGGCTCAGTATGTGAAAACCCAATTGGGTAGAGTAATCGGTCAACCCGGATTAGGTACTATCGGGATTGCCGGAGTGCTGAACGGCTTGTTGCCGTGTGGGCTTGTTTATATGGCTTTATCATCCTCACTTGTGGCCAGTACTTCAGTGAATGCAGCTATGATGATGTATGTTTTTGGCCTGGGTACACTGCCCATGCTGGTGAGCATTTCAATTTTAAAAACAAGACTTTCATTTATACGTACCAATGGCTTTCGTAAAATGGTTCCGGTAATTGTTTTCTGCTTCGGATGCCTTTTTATGTTAAGAGGAATGAACCTGGGTATTCCTTATCTGAGTCCTAAGGTTGTAGTAGAGCAGCATGGAATTAAAAGTTGCTGCAGTCATAAAAAGTAACCTTTATTTTCTTACATGCCCTTAGTTCCTGCCTGCTTCTCAGCTTCTTACCCTTACAGATTTCACCTTTACTTCTATTGAGCCGTTATCGTCATTGATACCTGGTGAAGCGCTGTACCTGATGAGTGCATATCCTTTTTTAGTCTTGTCTTTTTCTATGGGAACGACATCGGCATCCCATTGGTTGCAATGGGTGATAATAGGGTCGACTGCCAGCACCCATTTGTTTTTAACAAGGGTATAAACCAGATAGGGTGACCAGCAACTGGTAAACCAGTTTTTAAGCATACCGATTTCATCGGTGCCGTTTGCATTCAGGTCACCCACACTAACAGGCTCACCACCTATACATTTGTCGATAATGATATCGGGAATTGATCTATCGGAGAACCTGATTATGGTTTCACATTTACCGATGCAATCCATTCCCTCACTGTCCAGCAAAGGGGCAATAACAAAACCTGAATCCATTTTGCCATCTCCGTTGAAATCGCCCTTAAAGCTATAAACGGGTATGGCTTTACCGGTTGTATTTTGTTTATCCTGAGCAAGGGATAAAAAAGGAGCAATTACCAGGAAAGTGAGGAAAGTTATTGGTTGATTAAGCATCATCGGTTAATGTTATTCAGGTGGAATTTGGGCGCAATGTTAGGAATAATCGGGCTAAGTGCAACAAAGAGATATACAGGATTTATGCACATTCCTTTTGGAGATAATGTGAATAATTGTTAGTTTTATCTAAACTATGAAATATGCGCACCCTCTTTTCCCTTTTGTTGTTTACAAGCCTGATTTTTATTTGCCCTAATCTGGATGCCCAGGCACCACCGATACAATGGCAACATTGTTATGGAGGATCAGATTATGATGATGTAAGTGTAGTAATTCCTTTGGGTGATACTGGTTTTGCAATTGCCGGCATAGCATCTTCTTCCGGTGGAGATCGTGTTTCACCTATCTGGGGCAATAGCGATTTCTGGTTGGTAATTACTGACAAATATGGCGGTATAAAATGGGAAAAATCATATGGTGGTAGTTCTGCCGATGACAATTTTGCAATGACCAGGACAAGCTTCGGCTATCTGCTTGCTGGTGTCACAACTTCTACAGATCCATTTGGAGAAGTGACCGGATTTCATGATGACTCAACAACTCAACAACCTGATTGCTGGGTAGTGGCCACAGATACAGTGGGCAATCTTTTGTGGGAGCGGTGTTATGGAGGCTCTAAATGGGAATTGTGTTATTCCATGGTGAATACAGACGATGGTAACCATATTTTCGCCGGGCTTACCACCTCCAACGATGGAGATCTTTCATGGTATACCGGAACCGGGGGTGCATGGGTGGTTAAGTTTAATGATACAGGAAAAATCATCTGGCAAAAAGTTTATGATAGCAGCATGGCTTTTAGCATTATACAGACCTTGGATCACGGGTATGTCGTTACGGGTAATTCTGTTGCCGGTGTGGGACCAGGCCGGAGCGACGACTTGTGGGTAGTAAAGATCAATGATACAGGTGGCATCATGTGGCAGGAAGTCTTTGGAGGTACTGATTATGATCAGGGAACAACTGTTGTTCAGTCAAGGGATGGAGGCTATGTAATTGCTGGTTATACAAGCTCAGTAAATGGAGATATTACAGGAAATCACGGAGGTGAGGATTTATGGGTTTTGAAGCTGAACAGTGCCGGTATAAAACAGTGGAGTAAAGTTTACGGTGGCAGCGGCGATGACAAAGCTACTTCAATCATTCAGACTTTTGATGGCGGGTATTTGGTCTCGGGCTATTCCAATTCCACTGATGGAGATATTACTGAAAATCAGGGACTAAGCGATATATGGCTCCTGAAATTGGATTCCGCCGGATCGATGCAATGGCAGAAATCATACGGGGGCAGCCTGGACGAATATTCCGGCACAACTATCCAGTTGGCAGACAGTGGCTTTATAGTCGCCGCCGACTCACATTCAAATGACCACGGCATATCTGGGAATCATGGTAAATCAGACTATTGGATTTTAAGGCTGGATAAACATGGTGTGGAATTACCAGAATTAAAACGGGAAGATGAAATAAAAGTTTACCCTACGGTTACTCATGGAGTGGTGAATGTAACTATGCCTGCTGGTTATGAGGATGCCAATGTAAAAGTTTCAGATATGGCTGGTAAATTGGTAATGGCTGATGAGGGTATAAGTTTGCAAAGAACCTTGCGATTAAATGATTTGCCTTGTGGCAATTATCTGGTTACTATTACCAATAAAGGAAAGGTTTCAACCTTTAAAATTGTGAATAATTAGTGGGTAATACTTAATGGTGTGCAATAAAAACAGGGACATCCACAGTTTTCAGAACCAATTCGGCTACGCTGGGTGCAAAGAATTCAGATAAAAAATTCCTGCCAAATGCTCCGATCACCAACAGTTTATCAGTTTCGTTTTCCATAAAGTATTTGTACAATTCTTCAGATGCATCTCCGCTTAGCTGAATAAAGACTGCTTTCGGAAAGTGAAGCCCAAGCCATTCTTCAAACAATTTATGCTCCTCAAGGTGGGCTTCATTGCTTTCATTGTCTGTAATCTGCAATATCGTTATGGCCTTGTTTGCAAATTCCGGGAGTTGGTAGTAAAATTGTTTTATAGCAAAAACAGATGATTTACTGCCATTATAAGCCAGAACTACTTCATTGATACTATGATATTGCTCAGGAGCTACCAAAACAGGGCACTCAGCCTGACCAAGGAAATCCAGCAAAAATTCAGATGGCACCTTGCTATCATTAATTGCGCTGATGGCCGGATCGGAAATTACCAGATCGGCATACCTGGTATGATGGATAATGTCCTTAGTGTTATCCGGATGGATAAAAACCACAGAAGCAGTCAGGTTTCTCTTCATGCATTCTGCACTGATCAATAAAGCAAGCTGATTGTGTTTTTGCTGTGCGGCTAATTTTTCATCTGCAGTAAGTGTGATTTCTTCTACATAGGCCTGACCGCCGAGAATCTTTAAGGATGGTAATTCGTCTAAATTAATCGGATCTATCACGATAACAGATACTGCAGATTTATCAGTTCCGCTGATTATGGATACAAAATCTAAAAAAGAAGGTTTGAACTTCACGCCATCAATCAACAAGACAATTTTTTTCATTGCAATTGTGTTTTAGTGGTCTATTACCAAAATCGTTTCGACAACAAATGTAATATGTTTTGGCTGATTTATTATTGATACTGGTCAGTTGCTGAGGTGTATTTTATCAGCAAAGCATTAATAGCGATTCAAGATGAAATTTAATGGTTGTAGTAGGAACAATAAAATCCCTGTCTTGATATACAAGTTGAACAAATGAAAAATAGTAGCTGATATAAAGGCGAAATTAGCCCACAGATGCAATGAACTCTTTCAACTGATCGAGTGTTTCGAATTGTATCTTATCCTTCCCATAACCGTATTTCCAGAACCTGGAGGCAGGATCAGGATTAAACATACCTTTCCAAACAACTATACCTGTACCAGGATGTATGTAATGCATCGATTTCTTATTCTCGTGTTCCATAGGTTCAAATCCGAGATCATAAAGGTCGTCTTGAGATATTTCGGGGTAGTTCATACCTCAAATTTATGGTAAAGTTTATTTGCTTCAACTTTTAGCACAAAACTTTTTTTTACTGAAGCCATAAATGGTGTTGTTTAACACTATATGAAAGGCTATTTGTTGCGTTTTACACTGTTTTGCCTGCTTAAATACAGGATTTTGCCTGCCAGAAAACATCTTTTTTTGAAAATAATTATGACAAAATTTAAAACCTCCCTATCTTGCTTCACAAATAGATTTTTATGAGAAAAATTTCCTTACTAATTGCATTATTTATATTCGGTTCCCTTTCTTCAGTGAGTGCGCAGGATTTTACTGTTGCTGAAATGATGCAGTTAAGAACATCTTCCTTGAGCAATTTTGAAACAGTGGTAATGGCAAAAGGTTATGAGCTTAATGAAGTAGATAAGGATTACGACCATTATGTTACCTTCAGAAAAGGACATAATACCATATCCTATGGTTATGTGAAAAATGATGGCGACCTGAGGCATATTGATACTGTTGTGATCTATCTGCTTACCAGGGAAGATGAATATAATAAGTTGAAATCCAGCGTAAAAGAAAATTCTGCACATCCTAACAGAACGCATTTTTTTAAAAATGAAACTCATATCCTGCATGTTAACCAGGATAATGGGGTAGTGGTACACTTCTTTACCAAATTCAATGAGCGTCCGTTGTATGAAGTAGAAGTGATGACACTGGATGCAGACCGTTATTAATTTGGGGCTGCCGCGCATTAGATTTGCTATTCAGCATTGAAATTGTAAGATTTCACTAATATTCTATGGTATTATTGCCATTTGAGAGATATTTAGGTCTTAGATTATCCCGAACTACTTAACTTTGCCCGATTTAACCGGAAAGAACAATAGATGATTTTGCCTGTAGTAGCATATGGTAGTCCCATACTGCGTAAAATATGTGAGAATATTACCCCGGATTATCCCGACTTCAAAAAGCTGGTGGATGATATGTGGGAAACTGTTTACAATAGTAATGGGGTAGGTTTGGCCGCTCCTCAGATCAACAGGCCAATCCGCCTGTTCGTGGTAGATACACTTCAGGTTGTAGAGGAATTTAATGATGAGGATAAGCGTAAGTATCCTGATGAACAGCCAATAAAACAGGCTTTCATCAATGCTCGGAAAATATCGGATAGCGGTGAAATGTGGCCGTATAATGAGGGCTGTCTGAGTATTCCCAAGGTAAGAGAAGATATTCATCGCAACAGGCAGGTGCATCTGAAGTATATGGATGAGAATTTTGTTGAGAAGGAAGGCATTTTCCATGGTATTACCGCCAGGGTAATTCAGCATGAATATGATCATATAGAGGGTAAGTTGTTTATAGATTACCTGACCCAGTTGAAAAGGAGATTGATAAAGAAAAAGCTGGATGATATTTCTAATGGTAAGGTTAGAACTGACTACAGGATGCTGTTTCATAAATAGTCTTGGGCAGTTCAATAATTCCTGAGTTCACCTGGTGATTATTATTTGATCAGGCATTATATAGCAGAATAAATATTGGGAATTTCAACATTGTCAACCGCAATTACTATCCTTTGAATCCGGAAAAGATTTATAGCGAAGAGGAACTTATTCTGCTGCTCAGGCAGCAGAGCAGGGAGGCTTTCAATTATCTTTATAGCCAATATAGCGCTGTGCTGTATGGTGTGATCAGGAAGATGATTTATGATGATGATATAGCCAGGGATGTATTGCATGATGTATTTGTGAAGATATGGATAAGTATCAATCAGTATGATGCCGGAAAAGGGCGGTTGTATACCTGGATGATCAATATAGCCAGAAATGCTTCGATAGATAAACTGCGCTCCAGGGGCGAAATTATGAAGGCTAAAATCCAAACTACCGAAGATGCCGTAAATAAACTGGAACAGGGAATGAAAACCGAACTGTACACGGATAGTATCGGCCTGCGGAAAATAGTGGCTAATTTGAAACCGGAATATGAGGCGATCATTGATCTGGCTTATTTTAAGGGATTTACTTTGGATGAGATTTCAAAGTCTTTAGGAATACCATTAGGCACTATAAAAACAAGAATGAGAAGCGGCATGAAGCAATTGCGTGAAGCATTTAATAATTAATTAAAGAACTTAAGTTAGTAAGTTGGATATCAGGGAATACATAGAATCAGGAATAGCAGAAGCTTATGTACTTGGCGCCTTAACGCCAGAGGAACGCATGCAGTTTGAGTCTGATATGGCTGTTTATCCCGAATTGGCAAAAGAGGTCAGGGCTCTGGAATTTACCTTGTTTCAATATTGCAGCGCTAATGCCATTACCCCGCCGGCAACATTAAAGGAGCCTGTTTATGATGCATTACTGAATGCAACAGGCAGTATGATAACCAATCACGGTAAGACCGGCAAACAAATTCCGATTAAACCAGCTTATAAGAAATCAACTTTCAATTTCAGGAATGCGGCGGCTGTGGCTATTATTTTAGGCAGCCTGTCGGTGAATTATATTTTCTGGAACCAGGGACATAAGGAACAATTGGAGCGGATAGCCCTTCAGGAACAGCTAACTAAAATACAAGCTGACCAGAAGTTGCTTGCCAGCCAGCTCAGCGACTTCCGCAGTTCTACAGCCATGATGGCCGATACCGGAATACAAACCATAGTGATGCATACAATGGTTAAGGGACACCCGATGGCTGCAACATTATACTGGAGCAAGGCCAATGGTGAAACGTATGTCGCAATGGATGCTTTGCCTAAACCACCAAAGGGAATGCAATACCAGTTGTGGGTGATGCAAAACGGTAAACCTGTAAGTATGGGTATTATACCGGACGGAATGGAGAATACGCCGGTGATGCAGAAAATATCAATGGTGGTAACCAATGGTGAGGCATTTGCCATATCACTCGAAAAAAGAGGTGGTAATGCAGCGCCAACAACCCTATATGTTATGGGTAAGGCCTGATATAGGTTTATCCTGATGGTACAATATTTAACTGGTCGTCATAATCATTGCATCAATCCAGCTTCTTTTTAGCCTTTATTACAATAATAATCTCGACTTCATTAGCCATCGTCATAGATTTTCCGCCAACACCAAAATCGTGTCTGTCGATCTTGAAACTGCCCCTGAATTCAGTTTCGTTGCCAAACTGGTTGAAATCGAATGGTATTTCCACTTCTTTGGTTACGCCTTTTATGGTGACATTGAAAAGACCGGCATAATGCACATCTTTGATATACAGTTTTGAAGAAGTGATCTCGATGGTTTTGAAAGAGTCGGCATTAAAATAGGTTTCGCCCAGCAAATGTTCATCTCTTAAACCAATCCCTGTTTTAATAGTAGAAACCTGGACAGAGCTTTTCAGCTTTGACCCTGCCAGGTCGTTTGGATTGAAAATTAATTCACCACGCCATCCATTAAAATGGCCGGTAACAGTTATACCTCCATTCTTTATTTTGAATGAAATATCCTGCTCGAAAGGATTCCATACAGTTTGTGAAAAACCTGTAAGGGCAACCATCAGGAACAATAATGAGGCAGTAGCTATTTTAAACATGGGTAAATTATATTGAAGCAGCAAACCAGCAGCGGTTAATTATAGAGATAAAATTAATTGAAATGGAGCGTTACGCCAAAGTTGGTTTTGTTAAATCTAAGGGGAACAAGGTATTTAAAACAGAAATGCAACAGCTATTGGAGTACAACAGCTATTGCATTTTCTTATCCTCAGGAATATTATTTTGTCTGATTATTACGAAGCAGCCTGAACAAACTCAACATTTGCACTGAATGAAACTTCTTCGCCAAGCAGAACCCCGCCTGTTTCAGAAACCATGCTGAAGCTAACACCGAAATCCTTACGGTTGATCTTGCCGGTAACACCAAAGCCTACACGGTTGTTGCCCCATGGGTCAACGATCATACCACCATATTCTACATTGATAGTAATGGCCTTACTTACACCACGCATAGTTAACGTGCCATGCATAACGTAATCTTCGCCTTTTGCTTTTTCAAGGCCTGCGCCTTCGAAAGAAAGGTTAGGATGGTTTTCAACATCGAAGAAATCACCTGTTTTCAGGTGGCCATCACGCTGCTCGTTGTTGGTAGTAATTGAGTTAACATCTGCAGTGAACTGAACCTTTGCAGTTGTAATGTCATCGCCGGTTGTTTCAGCAGTACCGTTGAATGATTTGAATTGTCCGGATACATTAGAAACCAAAAGGTGCCTGACTTTGAATTGCAGCTCGGAATGTGTGGCGTCCAGCGCCCATTTTTTTGTTGACATGTTGTTTAAATTTTATGGTTGATAATTAATTTTTTGTTTCACAATTACCTCCGGGTGTACATACATCACCCTCATTGATTATTAGTTTGTTTCCTGCTTCATACTCTGCCCAGGCCTGCTGCAATCCGCCACGGAATGTTTCAACAGGCTGTGCGCCGGAAATAGCATATTTGTTGTCGAAAACAAAGAAGGGTACTCCCTGAATACCAAGGGTGGCAGCCTGCCTGATATCAGCATTTACTTCATCGGACAGCAGGTCGCTGTTGAGCATTTCGCCAATTTCAACTACTCTCAATCCAAGGCCGATGCCAATCTGCATGAGTGTATTATGATCACTTATGTCTTTACCGTCGGTAAAATAAGCTTTCAGTAAGGCTTCTTTTGCAGCTCCACCTAAGCCATTTCCGGGTCCAGTTGAAAACTGTGCCAGATTATTTCAATGTCGTCTTTGTGCTCAAATCCGTTCAGTGCTGTTTCCAGTTTGCGCTTTCCAATATAACAGAATGGGCACATGATGTCTGACCAAATATCGATCTTCATAAAATTCGGGTATTTAATGGACTGAAAAAAAGTTTCAATTTATCTTTCAGTTAAGAACCAGTTAGTTTGATTCCTGATGAAAATTGGTTTCAGGGTAAACCATGCCAATGCCGGGAAAAAATGCATTGGTACTACCAGGCCGGGAAATAGTTCAGGCGAGGCAGTATCCAGTGGGAGTTTTGCGGCAAAAGCACCCAAAATGGTAGCAAAAGAAAGGATGGCAAAAATAAAGTTGAAAATAATCTCACCCTTGCTTTTCAGCCATTTATCGGCCGCCCAATAACCAAGGCCGGCTAAAACATTGCCTGTTACGCAGGAAATCATTATGCCAACAGGCTTAGCAATTTTAGTGAAATCTGCACCCAATGAAGAGGTGTAAACCTTCTGGTAAATTAAGGAGGCAACACCTGCAAGGATGCCTGAAATAATAGCGAGCAACAATACTTTCCTGATCATATTGGTTTCTTAGTGAGTTGATCTTATTTTTTTACAACTGGTATTTTGATGTCTATCGTTACTTTTTCATCTACTTCTCCACCTGGTTTACCAATATGGAAATCACTTCTGTTGACCGTGAATTTACCGGCAAACAATGCTGTTGTACCCTTGTTCTGAAAGGTAAATGCCAGGGTCATTTCTTTCCTGACGCCATGCATTTCCATATCACCGGTAACCTGGTAGCCTGCTGCTGTTTTTTCAATTTTCTTTGAGGTAAAGTGAATGGCAGGATATTTAGCGGCATCAAACCACTCAGCGCTTTTGAAATGCGTATTCATCAGACCATTGCCGGTGTTTACTGATGCTACATCGATTGTAATATCAAAAGCAGAAGAGGCAAGGTTCTGTTCATCGAAAGCAATCGTGCCTTTTAATGTTTTGAATATACCGCCAACTTCGCCACCAGCGGCAAAATTTACATTGTATTTATCGGCTATCTGCCAGTTGGCAGGAGCGGAAGAAGCAAACACTGCTGCTGAAAACAGCAGTGTTGCTAATGAGAAAACTATACGTTTCATATTTGATTATTAGTCCTTGCTGAATTCAGTGTTAGCTGTAATGTTTACAACTTCGCTCAGCATAGCTGCCGGCATAGAAGCGCCGATTGAGAAATCTCCACGATTTATAGTACCTGTGATCCTGAAACCAGCCATTTCTTTTTTGCTCATTGGGTTTGTTGCCTTACCAACCAATACCGCTTTCAGCGTAACAGATTTGGTAACACCATGCATGGTCAGGTTGCCTGTAAGTTTGTATTCATTTCCTTTTTCTTTTTTGAAGGAAACACTTTTAAAAGTTACAGTTGGATTTGTAGCGGCATCAAAGAAATCAGGGCTTTTCAAATGCTTATCTCTTGCTTCAACATCAGTGTTGATAGAATTCATGTCGGCAGAGAATTCGATTGTAGCATCATTAAAATCTTCTTTAGAAGAAGTGATCTTTCCTTCAAATGATTTGAAGTTACCATTGATCTCATTAATCATAAGATGGGTAATACCAAATCCGATCCTTGAATGACCTTTGTCAATACTCCATGACTGAGCGAAAGAGTTTGCCGATAATAATAATCCGGCTGCGATAATCGTGATCTTTTTCATTTTTGTTTTTCTTGTTTGTTTTTTGGTTAAGAAATCGTTTAATTAATATATTTAAAATATCTATTCTACTAAGCCCTTTATGAATCCCTTTATAAAATCCTTTAATATTGCCTTATTGAATTCAACCTGGGTCATTCCTAAATGAGATACGGGGGCAGACATTAGATTGATGGATACCAGTCCATGTGTCATTGACCAGAAGTAATGAACTTTTAACCACGTTTCTATTTCAGGATGACTGCTGGCTTTTATGATCTCGTCAATGGTAGAGTGAATTACACCAATAAAGGCCATCAGCTCAGGTACTTTTGTGAGACTCTCGCAGGTAGGCATACCTACCCCATACATTAACTGGTAATACTCCTTATTGTCGAAGGCGAAATCCCAATAAGCAAAAGCGATATTTTCTAATTGCAGCGCCGGTATGTCGGCTTTACTTTTTGCCTCCCCTAATTTATCTCCCAGTAATTTAAAACCTTGTCTGTTGAATTCTGATAATATTGCTTCCTTGTTTTCAAAATGATCATATACTACCGGAACACTATATTCGATTGCATCGGCTATTTTGCGGATGGAAAGGTTTTGCCAGCCTTCTTCATTTACCAAATGCCAGGCTGCCTGAAGGATACTTTCCCTCACTCCTTTCTTCTGTCTTTCTTTCCTTTCAGCGATACCCATTCTTACTATGCCGTTTTTTACTAACAGCGTTAGCAAAGGTAATGGCATAAATAACACAAAGTGCATGTAGGTACATATTTTTCTTTTATGGCCGGATTTGTTTTGTTTATAGTTGCCATAACTGAAAAAAAATATTATCCAGATAATGTAAGCTTTTGAATAATCGAAAAACTATACTATCTTCATAAATCAATTCAAATCAAAACGCAATAGATAAGTAAGTATAATTCATTATTATAAAAACTCAAATAGCTTTATGAAAGAAATTACATTGGTTTTTGTACATGGCTATAGCGTTACCAACCTCAACACTTATGGTCAACTCCCGATTCGCATTCGGGAAGAAGGGAAAAAACAAGGGATAAATATTAATGTCAAAGACATTTTTCTGGGGCAGTACATCAGCTTCCATGATGAAGTGCGTATACAAGATGTTTCCAGAGCGCTTCAATCGGCCATAAATGATGTGCTGGGAGATATTATAAAAGCCGGGAAACGGTTTATTGCGGTTACACACTCTACCGGCGGACCTGTAGTGAGAGACTGGAGCGAGCGATATAAATCCCAATGGACCAACTTTCCCATGAGCCACCTGATCATGCTTGCCCCGGCTAATTTTGGTTCGGCGCTAGCACAGTTGGGGAAAGGTAGATTAAGCAGGCTGGTTGGCTGGTTTCAGGGTGTTGAGCCGGGGCAGGGAGTACTCGACTGGCTGGAACTGGGAAGCAATGAAGCCTATAAACTGAATAAGGATTGGATAAATTATGATGACAGCGTTGTTAGTGAACAGAACTTCTTTCCTTTTGCGCTGATAGGCCAGGCGATTGAAAGAAAATTCTATGATAATCTGAATTCCTATACCGGTGAACTGGGATCGGATGGGGTAGTAAGGTCGGCGGCGGCCAATTTGAATGCCACTTATATCTCCATTAAACAAACTTTAAATGGCGACCAACCTGTTGTAGAATCTAAAAAAGCTCCGAAAACCGCTTTCAGAATTGTTAGAAAATCTTCGCATAGTGGTGATGATATAGGTATTATGGCAGCCCCTTCACAGGTAGCTGACGACCCTAAAGGCATAGATACCGTACACTCTATAATGAGGTGCATCAATGTTTCTTCAAAAACGGACTACTACAAACTATGCGATGATTTTGCCATTGAGAGTGAGCAGATACAGCAGGATGAATTACTGGAAACTATTAAGAAAGGTTTTATCACTGAATCGAAAAGGTACTTTATTCATGATAAATATGCGATGATCATATTCAGGGTACTTGATTCGGAAGGTTATCCGGTAAAGGATTTCGACTTAACCTTTACCGCGGGTACACAAAGCAACCCAAACCATTTACCGGAAGGGTTCTTTGCCGACAGGCAGCGCAACAGCAAAAATCCGGAGACAGTTACCTATTTTGTAAACCATGATGTTTTTAACGGGGCTCCCGCTGTTATGGACGGCAATACCCAGGTTCGTGCAGCCATAAAAGGAATATCGCTATTAGGGATTGAAGTAGTGCCACGTCCGGATGCAGGATTTGTGAGATACCAGCCACTAAGTATAAAGGCTTCCGATACTTTGTTTAACCTTGTTGTAAACGCTAATGGCACAGCACTTATTGATATTTGCCTGCAGCGCCTGGTAGACCAGAAAGTATTTGTAATCAATGGCCCGGTTGATAGCATGCCGCCAAAAGGAATAGATTTCAAGAAGATACAACCATCTAATATAACTGTAAAATAGGGATCTGGCTATTACATTGAGTAATTCCTGATTGGGATATTTTGAGTTGTATAAATGTGTACCTTTAGTATATAAAGCGCCTGCATTATGAAAAGATTATTACTATTGATGATTTTTGCGCCACTTTTTGTGCATGGGCAGATTATTACCACGATTGCAGGTAATGGGATGTCTGGTTTAGACTCAGGTGATGGAGGGCAAGCTACAGCTGCTACTATTAATCCCGACTGCATTGCTATAGACAAAGATGGAGCTATCTATTTTTCAAATGGAAGGATTGTGAGAAAAATTGATAGCGCTGGAATTATCACTACTGTAGCCGGAACAGGTGTATTTGGATACAATGGTGACGGTATACAAGCCACTATGGCTAATTTAAAACATATTAGTAGCATAGCATTAGATCGCAATAAAAATCTTTTTATAGCTGATTCTTACGATTATAGAGTACGTAAAGTTAACGCTCTTACAGGTATTATTTCTACTATAGCAGGTAATGGTTTATCAGGATTAGGATATCCTTGGCCAAGCAATGGAGGCCAGGCTACGGCAGCAAGTTTATCTTTGTTGGGTGGTATTTGTGTTGACAAGTGGGATAACTTATGCATAACAGGTTTTGATCATGTTTTGAAAGTTGATACCGCAGGTATTATTTCAGTTGTTGCAGGAGATTCAACACACCCATGGTCTTTCCCATTTACCAGCCCTGCACCAGCAACATCAACTGGTATTCTTGATCCAACAAATATTTGCACAGACACATTTGGCAACCTATACTTTGATTTTTACTATATTAGACATAGGTCGGTGACAAAACTCAGAGGTGTACTTAAATTAGATATATAGGTATAGGCGTTTAGATCGCAATAATGTAGCTTTGCCTTATGGAGAGGCGAATTACCTTTGCAGGTGTGAATTCAATTATGTTCCACCAACGGTTTAAAACAGACGACGACTGTCTGGAATATTTATCCGGCGTT
>CAIUZK010000164.1 GCA_903903635.1 uncultured Bacteroidota bacterium | reverse complement strand
GCCTTCAGCCGGTACGATCTCTGGTCCAACGACAGTTGCTACCGGAGCTACGATTACATTGTCTGAAACCGTATCGGGTGGTACATGGAGTACGCCGGCGTTTGGTCATGTTACCGTAGGAGCCACTACAGGTATTGTTACCGGTATTTCTGCCGGTGCATCTACTGTGTCTTATACGGTTACCAATACCTGCGGCTCAGCTTATGCAACCTATGCTGTTACTGAGACTGGTCCTGCACATAGAGGATTTACAGCAGGTACAACCGAAATTTGCGTTGGCACATCAGCAGCCATTCCATTTACAAAGGGCGGTGGTATCTGGACCAGCAGCGATGAAAAGGTGGCAACTGTAGATATTCAGTATGGAATTGTAACAGCTCACGCAACAGGTATAGCTGAGATCATCTATTCGGAAACTGATATTTCCGGCAGCACTACCACTACGGTAACTCCATTGATAGTTAATCCGGTTTTGGATGAACTCAACATAAATGCTAAACCTGGTACTTCAATTGCGCCGGGCGAACATTTGTCGCTGAGCGCAACGATAGCGAATGGCAGCCCTGTTTATGAATTCCAATGGCTGCTGAACAATGTAGTAATACCGGGAGCCAATGCAGGTACTTACACAGGCAATGGATTTGCAGATAATGATATCCTGACCTGTAAAGCAACCGGAGCGTGCGGTAACATTGTGCTGAGCAAATCGGTTAAAATAACCGTTGTTTCAAATGCTGTTCATCCTGTGGCGGAGACTTCAGGTCTGAGGGTATTACCTAATCCTAATAATGGCTTATTTACTATAAAGGGCAATTTAGGCAACAGTATAGACGATTTAGTAACGATTGAAATATCGGATGTGCTGGGTCAGGTTGTTTACAATGGTAAAGCTACAGCTAAAGCCGGAGAGCTAAATGAGACTATCCAATTGGCCAATAATATTGCCAATGGCATGTACCTGATTAATCTTCATTCTGGTAATGGTAGCCATGTGCTGCATGTAGTCATTACTCAGTAATTCCGGATGGCTCTTTGTTGCCCCACCGAGCAGAGAGCGCAGATTGAATATTATACCTGATTACAAGTAAAGAAATTTTGAATTCTTTGCTTGTAATCAGGTTTTTTTATTGTCGCCTTCTGAGGTCAAAATGTGTTCCTTACCTATAGCTTCCGAAATTGGATTTATTCAATAACTTTATCCTGGTACTTAAAACAAGGCAACGCATGAAGTTCAGAAATTTTAAGATGGTGGATTTTGTTGTTTATGGACGGGGGTGTTTCAATCAACTCGATGAAATTCTGACTCCACGACGAAAGGGGAGTGCCCCGATGATTTTTCTGATTGACGATTTTTTTAAAAACAACCAGCTTATAAAATCAAGCATTCCGGTTAGGGGAAATGACTTACTGATAGATCTTGATGTGTCGCATGAACCTTCGACTGCGTATGTGGATGAATTAGCAGGATTGATCAAATCGCAATTTGGGTCAGTTTCGGGGATAATAGGGATAGGAGGTGGCTCGGCTATGGATATGGCAAAGGCTGTAGCCATTATGATGACCAATCCGGGTAAGGCCCAGGATTACCAGGGGTGGGACCTTGTAAAGCATCCTGCAGTTTACAAGGCAGGCGTGCCTACTTTATCTGGCACGGGTGCTGAAGTTTCCAGAACAACAGTACTTACCGGCCCCACCCGGAAACTTGGTATGAACTCTGATTTTACCCCTTTTGACCAGATAGTTCTGGATGCTGAACTGATAAAGGATGTGCCCCATAACCAACGGTTTTATACTGGTATGGATTGCTTTATTCACTGTGTGGAATCGCTGAAGGGTACTTTCATTAATGAATTCAGTAAGACCTATGGCGAAAAGGCCCAGGAATTGTGTGAGCATATTTTTCTGCATAAAGATCATTGGGATGAAAAAAGTGATGAGCAACTGATGATGGCTTCCTATTCGGGGGGGATGAGTATAGCCTATTCGCAGGTGGGGGTGGCTCATGCTGTGAGTTATGGTTTGGGTTATCTGCTGGGTACCCGCCATGGTATTGGTAACTGTATTGTGTTTAATCACCTGCAGGATTTTTATCCCGAGGGAGTGGAGACCTTTCATAAAATGGTGGAGAAAAATAATATAGATATTCCTTCAGGTATTACCCGTGGGCTAACCGATGAGCAGTTTGATACCATGATCAATGTGTCGCTGTCTATGACACCGCTTTGGGAAAACGCTTTGGGAACTAACTGGCAGAAAATCATGACCAGGGACCGGCTTAAGACTCTTTATGAAAAACTATAGTTCTTTTCCTTTTTTGGAAAATCGTATTTTTGATTACTTTTAGTTTTTCAATCTGCCATATGCTTCTACATAATTTTTTTACCTGCCACGATTTGCAATCGGATGAACAGCTTATTACTTGCCGGATAGAATTTGATTCCGGTCATGGTATTTTTAAAGGTCATTTTCCGGGCAACCCTGTGGTGCCGGGTGTATGCATGATGGAAATCGTAAAGGAATTGCTGCAGGAGCGGGTAAAAACGCCGCTCGTACTTCATACCTCAGGAAATGTGAAATTCCTGCAACTGATTACGCCGGGTATAAAACCAGGTGTAAAAATTGAGTGGAAAAAAACAGAAGATGGCTATTCGGTTAAGGCAAGTATAAGCATTGAAAGTACGATCTATTTTAAGTTTGACGGTACTTATCTGCCTGCTTAGTTAAGTATATAGCAATTGTAGGTTCGGTTTTTATGCTACTTGTGTTTTTGTAAAAAGTAAATCTTATGAATCTGCCTATCCGCCATTTTGCTATTTTCCTGCTGTTGCTGATCAGAATACATGGCTTTGCTCAAACAGGTAGTGTAAAATTAATTGTTTCAATAAACAAAGAAATACCTATCGATTCAAACCAATTAGTTGTCTCAGGATATCTTGAAAATAGTAAAGGTGAAACTATTGGCCAAACTATAAGGGAGAATTGGGTTTTGAAACATGGAATATGCCTTTAACTCTGTTCCTGCCGGAACATATAATGTTGTTATAACAGGTAATTATCATCGTGGCTGTGGGCGCTTTATTTCCAGCTTTTATATCGGAACTAAGAAACAGACTAATATTTTAGTAAAGGAGTATGCAACTGAGGTGGTCAAAATTAAATATCCCGATGACTGTAAATACCGTAGATTCCTTGAGAATAAAATATGTCCAAAATGAGGGAAAAGTGATATGGTAATAAGTGAAGTATATGGAGATCCTATTTGGGATCCTTTAGACCCAAATTTTCCTGAAGTTCATGACAGCAGTAGAGAAAGTACAGGTTGTGACCCGACCTGATTCTGTAAACGTGATGGAACGGAGTTCTGAAATAATCTGCAAGGTCCCGTACTAAATTGCATATGCATTTTATATTCCCCGCCTTCTTAACAAAGAAGCCTTATTTTTGCCCGTCAAATAATACAAATAGTACTTGGGCAATAATGACCATAATAGGATTTCCTATTTTCCTGATGATGTAATAAATGAGATAGCCCTGCCTGATCGGTTTACTTTCCCTTTTTATTATGAACCACATGCGCTAACAAAAATAGCTGCCGCCGAACTGCAGCATTACCTGGAAACACAAACCGGCCTTGATCACAATTTCGGACTTACCGCCGATACCGGGGAGATGGCCATTGGCAAAATGTTTGGCGTATTGGTTGTGGCGGACAAGGCTGGCAAAATCGGCTATCTGTCTGCATTCTCGGGCAAGCTGGCCGACTCAAACGATCACCCGAAATTTGTCCCGCCTGTCTTTGATATGCTGGTTGAAAACAGTTTCTTTCTTAAAGAGCAGGAGGTCATTGAAGCGATCAACACGCAACTTGAGGAAATTTCATCTGATGAAAACTACGATTGCCTGAAAGAAGATCTGGTGCAATTTTCTGACCGGTCCTTACAGGAAATTACCGATTTCAAAAATGAGTTAAAGAACAATAAGGAGGCTCGTAGATTGCGCCGGGAAGAGTTATTAGATAACCCACATCCCGACAACGAACTACAGGAGGCAGCCCTTGCCAAAGAAAGCCACTACGACAGGCACCGACTAAAGCTGCTTAAGGAAAAGTGGAAAGGGCTATTACACGAGACCCGAACAAAGCTTACCCCATACGATGCCCGCATCGAGGCACTGAAAAATGAACGCAAGGAAAGATCAGCCACTTTGCAGGGGCAGCTTTTCGCTCAATATTCATTTCTGAATAAAGCAGGCAAGAGCAAAAGTTTGCAGGATATTTTCAGCGCCACAGCATTCGGCAGGCCGCCATCGGGCGCTGGTGAATGTGCCACGCCTAAACTGTTGCAATTCGCTTTTGCCAATGGATACCACCCCCTTGCCATGGCTGAGTTTTGGTGGGGCGCTGCGCCCAGTTCAGAGATCAGGCAGCACAAACAATTTTATCCGGCCTGTGCAGGTAAGTGCAAACCCATACTGGCGCATATGCTGGAAGGGATGCCCATAGACGATAACCCATTTTTGCTGCCCACTGAGGGAGACTGCAGCCTGGATATAATTTATGAAGATGATTGTTTCCTGGTAGTCAATAAGCCTGCCGGATTACGTTCTGTGCCGGGTGTCGATATTTTTGATTCGGTTTATAGCCGGCTTAAATCTGCAATGGGGGACACTGAGCCGCTTATGGTGCACCGGCTGGATATGGGCACATCGGGGCTCCTTGTAGTAGCCAAAACACCGGAAATTCACAAGCACATCCAGAAGCAGTTTCTCGATCGCACAGTAAAAAAGAGATACACTGCATTGCTTTCTAAAGTTATCGATAAGGCAGAAGGAGAAATAAGACTTCCCTTAATTGCCGACCCATTCAACCGCCCCAGGCAACTGGTAGACTTCGAAAACGGTAAAACAAGCATAACCCGTTGGAAAGTGATTGAGCACACCAGAGCCATCACCAAAGTTCAATTCTGGCCACTTACCGGCCGAACCCATCAACTCCGTATGCATTCGGCTCACGAGCTCGGGCTTAATGCGCCCATAGTGGGAGATGATCTTTATGGCGACCCCGACAAGCGCCTGTACCTCCATGCCGCCCAGATATCTTTCGTGCATCCTAAAACGAAGGAGAGGGTTAATTTTGAGGTGGAAGAGGATTTTTAGTAGAATGGCTAAATATTATACCATAGGTGTAATATGGAAAACATTCGGGCTGGGACGATTTTACAGCTTCGGCTTATCTTTCAATTCCTTTTTCATATTCTTAATGTTAACTGTATGTAGTCAAACTAAAGTGGACTTATTGTTAGATAGTGTTTCTTGATTTTTTAAAGTTAAAATTTTTTTTTTGTTTTCAGGTGATAGGGGCTAATTTCTGTAAAAAATACCTGCTTTTTCTTCTGTTTAAAGTCATCT
>CAIUZK010000163.1 GCA_903903635.1 uncultured Bacteroidota bacterium | reverse complement strand
TGGGTTTAGAGGTAAAATCTAAATACAGCTCCAAGTTGCGTTACTTTACTTCACCTAAGACCCCCCAGGTATTTTTTACGATTTTGATGGATAAGGTAATGAACGGCAACGCATACCTGGATATTATCGTAGAGTTGAACGAGGAAGGCATGAAACATCTGGACGATGTAAATAAATTAAGCTTCACCCCTGAAGAAAATACTCTAATAAAGGAGAAAACTAAAGTACGGCAATCATATCTACATTACGCGCACAAGGCAACACATCCTGTCACGACGGAACAGCTTAAAAATTTCACGGACTATATTTATAGCGAAATATCGCATACACCGTTGAAAACGATCTTCCTTAAGATTGAGTCTTTCCTTTCTGGCCTTTAACACTTCATTATGCCGTAAGGCTGAGTAGCAACTTTTTAAGTTAAGCCATGGTCTCATTATGGCACGTTCCTTATCTGTGCTCTTGCAGCTCTGTAGGCATTGGCTGCGCCTAACTTCAGTTCGGTAATTCGTCGAATATATGCAACAATGTCATTCCAATTTATCGTTGAGATACTTTGTATACGAGGTAGGTATATAGTGAACTCGCCTTGATTGGGATTGGCGGGGGGTGTTACATCCGATAACAAAGTCCAGTAAGCTTCGTGTTCGTCTTCGATGTACTTTACAATCATAACAACCCGTAAGTTATCCCGCAAATAGTTGTATGTAGATACCCTTAGTTGTTCTCGTTCGTTACCGTCCAGGACATTGCTTGTCACCGATGATTTAAGTTGGACAATTAAATCCAGACCCTGATAAAAATTATTTTCACATATTTCGATATTAAGATCTTGTCCATAGTCTTTAACCGGAATTGTTATGTTCCATTCAGGGGGTAAATGCTCTCTAAAGAAAGTGTCGGATTTTTGTTCGATAGTCATGTTGTTGATACGCTCAGGAAATTGCATGTGTTTATTATTTAATGTTATCAAATGAGTCTTGTTGGAGACTTTCACTATGATAAGACAGTAAAAAACGCACAAACTATGGGTGCGAGTTTACATATTTATTATCCTTATAAAAAAGGACACAACCAGTGCAAGTCAGGGTCAATATTTACACGTTGAAAAACGTAATGTATGCAGTTTGTAATTACTCCTATAGCTTTACACCAAAATCGAGCGTAACGGCACTTCTTTCTCCCGTTTTCAAAAATATTCTCCGGTGGAGTACAAACCACTTAAGACCAAGCCGGACGACTGGATTGAGCCACTCGCTTTCCGATCCAACACTATGAAAACACGGAGTGACCTTAAATGGAGATAAATTCACATTCCGGATGGCGGAGTGAGAGACGAGCCACACAATTACAGATAATTACAATAGGATACACGAAGAACCTTGACTGTAGCGGCTTTCAAAAAAGCGGGCGTGGTGAAATTGGCAGACACGCCAGACAATCACAACCATTCTATAGTAGAACAACAAAATAGTTCATTGTGCAATTTCTTGTGCAAGTCGCTTTTTTAATAAAATAAAAAAGCAGCTACAAACGAATGTAACTGCTTGATTTCCAATTGTGTGCGGGCGAAGGTACTCGAACCCCCAAGCCGCGAAGCACCAGATCCTAAGTCTGGCGTGTCTACCAATTTCACCACGCCCGCTTTTTTGGGACTGCAAAGGTAAGTAAAAAATATCAAAGCCGGAATTTGTAATCAATAATTA
>CAIUZK010000162.1 GCA_903903635.1 uncultured Bacteroidota bacterium | reverse complement strand
AGTTTTTTAATGTTAATAATTGGCGAAACATTCGTGTTATCGCATACTAAATTAAAAATTCGGCTCCTAAATCATTAGGATGACCGCACATACTGCACTATGCTTTACTTACATAATTACTTTTATAACGAAATAAAAATGGGATAGAACGAGTAAGACGGTGGGAGATATTTCTTCATCGTTCCTAACCCAGATCATCTGTTATTAAATTATTTACTGCGAATTTTGTTCAGGGAAAACACATCATTAATAAATGACCTGAAATTGAGGTTGTTTTAATGTTGTGTAAATTTTGTTTTTTTTAATGGCCGGATAAACGAATTAAACATAGGTTCATCAGAAATCATAACATGAAAGAGGCTAAAATCAGACTGATATTATCCGACCGTTTAGTTGAAGTATACCGACTATGTAAACAAATAAATGAAGATTTTGATAAAGAGTGTATTCATAAATTCAGGTTGTCGGTAAAAACTTTCAGAGCGTTAATACATCTTCTCGCATTTCAGGATAAAAAAAGTAAATTGAAGTTGCCTGAAACAATCAGGCGGTTGTATGAAATTTCAGGTGTTGTTCGCGAAGCCCAGATTGAATCTGAAATTATAAAAACACCAGGTAGCGAAATCCCCGGTTATCAGGATCACCTGGATCTGGTGCTGATTGAACAAAAATCGAAGTGGGCTGAACATTACAAAATAAAGTCCAATAGGGGTATTGACAAGTTTTTAAATAGAGTTTCTATAAAAGACTTAACCACAGATGATGTTCTGGATTTTTTTGTATCCCGAAAAGCAACAATCAATCAAATAATAAAATCACAAAAAATATCGAATGACCATATTCATGAGGTTCGTAAGCAGCTTAAGGATATGATTTATTTAACGGGTATACTTAAGAAATACTGGAAGTCTGGTCTTAAAAAAGTTAAAAAATCACCATCAGATGCCATAAAAAATCTAACCACCGAAATTGGAGAATTTAATGATCAGCGGATCTTGCTTGAACACATTGTTTCTCATTATTTTGAACAAAATCCATCGATTAAAAAAGTTATTAAACCTGTAATGAATGCTATGGGGCTGAAGCAGGTTGAGCAAAAAAAAATAATGACAGCCAGTCTGAGGCAGTTTGTTGTTTTATTGGCAAATTAAAGCAGCAGTATCTTATTTATGGTGTTCCAGTTTCAATATTATCCAGTCAAATTGAAAGACTTGAAGAGAAATACCTTACCGATGGAATCGATAAGGAAACCTATAATAAATGGAAAATACTGTGGGAGAATGACCGTTATATCATTGAAAACAGCATCACTTCGTTACAAGCCCCGGTAAACAATATTTGGGCAAAGTATAGCGAGAATTTAGGCTTACTTACAAATATTCCTTATTTGTACAAATCTGCTGATCTCCAAGCGAAACACGCTTTCATTAAGGTGGTGTTCAATAATCAACTCTACTACTACGAAGGGGCTTATAGAACACCTTGCATCATACCCATCTTTAGGCTGAAAGCCCCGTTATTAAAAGAAAAAGGGTTGCTCTATTACGAGCAACCCTCTGAAACTATTCAAGATAGTTTCCATCGTAGCGAGGAGGAGACTTGAACTCCCGACCTCAGGGTTATGAATTTTATTTTTTCTGGTCTCATATGGTTTGATGTGGTCTTAAAGCTTGAAAACAAACAGGAACAAATTGATCAGAATGTTGAAGCTACAGAACAAAAGAAGAAATCCATCTTGCGCTATTACTATGTTTTCAACGTAGCACAATGTGAAAACATTCCCGAAAAGTACCTGCCAAAAGAAAGAGAAACAAGCGAATTACCTTCGTGCGAATCTATCGTAAAAGGAATGCCGCAATGTCCACCAATTAAGCACAAAGAGAATAGTGCCTTTTACAATTTCAAAGAGGATTTTGTTAATATGCCAAAGAAAAGAAGCTTTAAGAATGATGAAAGTTATTACTCAACCCTTTTTCATGAATTGGTACACAGTACCGGCCATGAAAGCAGGTTAAAGAGAGATACACTTATGCAAATGTCTGAGTTTGGCGGCGAAGTATATTCACAGGAAGAATTGATAGCTGAAATGGGCACATGCTATTTGCAATCATTTGCCGGTATTACCAGCCAATTCCAACAAAGTGCGGCGTATATACAGGGTTGGCTTGGGAAACTTAAAGGCGATAAGCGGTTTATTTTTCAGGCTGCTAAAGCGGCTCAAAAGGCCACAGACTTTATTCTTAACATAAAAGAAACTAAAGAAGAAATAAAGCCGGAGGAATAATAGCAGTTGTTGTGAATGATCCCTATGAAAAACAAAGAAGCTCGATGAAAAAAAATTGTCGGGCTTTTTATTATTAATTTGGTCAAACCACAAAGTTTGTCATTATGAAAAATCTGAGCATAAATTTTAAATAAAAAATGAGTGAATATCATATATTTTTATACTTTTGTTAGAGACTATCTGAATTACATTCAATATTATTTCTGAATTTTGACCTGAATAGATACTAAATATTTGATGTCATGTACAATGTCAAATTTATTTCTCTAATTTTAATAACCTTATTTCAAACAGTGCTTGCATTCGCACAAGAGGGTTATCATGATTATGATCAAGATACAGAACCAAGAATACCAAAATTTATAGATGTTACTGCTTATATACCTCATTTCACTATCACAAAAGAGGATGCATTAAATATGATGTTGTCTGGTTTGAAGTTGACAAAAGAAGGAAAAGCATGGAGTAAAGCGATAAAAGCTGGAGAGATATTAATAGAGGTTGCCGGAGAGATTCCCAAAAAATCAGTTGAACACAGTAATGAACAATACGATGAGCAAATCATTCTTATTTCTAAGGATGCTCAACGTTTAGAAGAACTCCATAAAAGCGGAGTAGTCTTATCAAAAAACTGGGAGGCAGGTGATATTCTAAATAGATTAAGACAAAACCCAAAAGGTGAAGAAGATGCTTTTTTGTTTGCGAGAAAAGCTATCTTGTCAAAATTTACATTGTATACGGTTGCTCAAGAAAGCGGATCTAAATATTTGGCTAATAAATTATTTTGGAAGGAAGAAAAAAAACCAACCGATCTGACTAAGACAATGTGGAAACGATTAAAAGTACAGTCAGATTTTGTAAATAAATACATGAAAACTTTAAGCGTTGAATTGTCTAAAATAGCAGCAGAAAAAACCATAAAAGGGCTATTTGACAAGACATTTGATGATTTTGTAAATGGTATTCTTGCAAAATCTCATACACAAAGTTTATACGTAACTGAGACTTATTTTCGTCAGGAAATTTATCTTCATCCTGAAATTTGTTTACCCGAAATTCATCTTCTTGCTGCTGCCGAACCAGCACAGCCAGCAGTAGAGGCTGTTAGGCCTGCTCTTCTTATCGCTCCAGCACGTATTTATAGGTATCGGGATAAGGTTGTTAATTCATTTTCAGTTGAACAACAGGTCATTAATAGAAATTACCAAGTACCTTCAAATCCTAGTTATCATTCTGAAACAATACCAACTAATGAAAATAACACATCAACAGAGAGTGGTCCATCAGAATCCGAAATTCAAAAACGAGAGGCAGATCATCAAGAATATAAAATAATTGGAGATGGAATACATTACGATTGGGGACCACTTTCTACTTCCGGACCTTGGGATGGACGAAAAAAAACCAACTTAAAAGACGAAAGCCACTGATGACAAAATATAAACTGTACCTCATTGAATTGATTTTTGTTATTACACTCGGCTGTATGTTTTACGCATGTAATACTGTAAAAGAGGAACACCGATTAAGTATACTGAAAGGGCTAAATGTTGATTATATTTTAACTCCAGAAAATGTAATATCATTGCCCCTACCTATAGATAAATGCTTTGAGGCAACTTTAACAGGGAGTATTATATTAAGATGTGGTTCTCAGCTGATTGAACTTGAACCATCCTCCGATGGGACAAATGCTCACAAAATCAATGTTAATGATAGCGCTCCTGATAGTTACACTATAGACCAGGACGGTGCTCTACTTACTGTTTCAGGTTATTTTTTTGGACAAATGGAAGAAGCTAGCTTCTCCAAAGTATTACCATTGCCAACATTGGGTATGTTAGTAAAGACCTCCATTTATCCGGGCACAGTATACCTCTTTGGTGGCGTTAAAAATGAAAATAATCGGTTATATGCGATACATAGGGATGGCAATTTTACAATAATTGTTGAATTACCTGACCCTATTGTTTCTGTAACGGATACAAAAGATATAATATACCTGGCGACAAACAATGAGATTTACAGTGTAAGTCCAAAATCTGTTAATGTTGTTATTCGCCTACCTGAAAATTCCGATCCAATAACATCTATTGAAGTTTCTCCAGACAATGAAATTTTATATTATGCAACCGCTAACAAGGTCTTTGCGCTTCATGGTCTAGCAGCACTTTCAATAGTAAATAATGCGGGTGGGTTTCTTCGTTTAAGAGGGGAGAAATTATATTTATGGGATTCTCAGCAAAAAATCCTTGTTTGTATTGGTTCTTTAAATAATATTTTACTTTAAAACATTAAGAATTATGAAAAGCACTATTAAATATTTGGCGTCATTAGTTTCATTTATCTGTTTACTTTCCGGATGCAACTCAAAGTTTCCTGAGAAAATATCTTTACCCGATGCAGCTAGAGACCCCACATTTAAAGTTACAGTTCAAGGAATTGATGTTTCACAAATGTCTATCACAGTGCAAAGTCAAAACAAAACGACAGTAGTGATACCTGCCGGCACAATATTAACGAGCAATTCCTCCGGTACTCAAAATATGATGACGGCTTCTACAGTTAGATTTGTCTTTACAGGCAATTCAACTCCAGAGACAATGAGTCAAAATGTTGAAGTATATTGTATTAATCGTTTTTTGCATGCTCCTACACAAGAATCATCTTATGAAGTTCCGGCACAAGATTCTACCAGCCCATTGGTTAAATTAGCAGCATGTCTTGACGGGAATGGGGCCGAACATTATGTTCGTCAATTAGCAGTCTGGATGGTTGCTGATGACCTGATGAACATGTCAAAACAAGACGTGTTAAAAAAGTTTACTGAGAAATTCATACCAATAATGAAAGAAAATCTTAATAATAAGAAAGACTCAATAATAAATGTATATAGAAAAAACGCTCCAGCCGATGACAACCATACAGATGATGAAGTGATAGAATTACTATATAGTATATTACCACAAGCAGCGAAACAAGCAGCACAAGAACATCTTGACGAATATGAGGAAGCTGCGCCACTACTTCAAAATTGTGGAATAGACATCGCTACAAAAAGATTCTTCCAAAAAAGTTAAGTGATATTATCATTAAACTTACTGATATTGAGCAAACAACCCATATTGTCCTACTACCTTCTGCGGTAAAGGTTTGTTTCGATTAAGTCTGCGGGTGAGATACTGAACGGTTATGTCCTCGTTGGTCATAATCACCCAGGCAACGAATAACGATTTGCTGCGGTTCTTGTGCTTCTTTATTTGAATGTCCCAGGACAATTTCATTAGTCGGGAAAGTCTGCTGATGCTGTTTGTCATTTGGTCTGTGTTTAACTTGTTATTGGAAAACTCACTTCGGCTACAAAATGCCGTATGGACTTGATAAGCAGCAAAAAGAGCGGACGGAATGGCTAAGGTGGAAAAGATTTTTTGAAAACGAAAACTATCAGATGATGTTTAAAATTAGGGATTTCAAATCTTCTGGCCTAACACTAGATATGCCAACTCCAAGCCCTGATATTTTCAATGGAACAGAAGCCGCAGACGTTGCTAAATTAAATCCCGAAGTATTTAAGCCACGAAGCATTTCGGTTCCTGGCGCTGCAGCTAGGGCCGGTCTTTATGCACTTTTCGATGTGAATCTTTGGAAGAAGCTTAAAAGTGAGGGTAAAAACACAAATTATGAAACTGCCGGAGGTCTTGTATCTGTCAGTGATCTCCCAGGCGGTTTTCATGATCTAACGAGCAGTGATTTTCCAGAAGATGCTAAGGCTCTCATCATGGAGCACTTTCAAAAGCAATTAGAAAAGAACTAATAATTTTATAAGGAAATCCTTTATAGGTATCGTTCAATTGTTTTACCTATGTTTTACCTGGACTAGTGTTGTGACAAATTAATTTAGGAACAATGTTATATATTTGTATTAACCAAAATTGATACTATATGCAACATGTTACATTGACGGAATCGGACCTGACCTTTCTTGAATCATTTAAAAAGGAAGGCAAAAGAAGTTT
>CAIUZK010000161.1 GCA_903903635.1 uncultured Bacteroidota bacterium | reverse complement strand
GCCCTGGTTACAACCGAAATTGATCTTGTAATTAACGTTTAATATCATGTGTAGATAATAAAAATGTATTATTCCATTAATAAATTCTAAAATTAAGTCTGTTTTTTTGAAAATTAAACACAAATCCATATTTTTGATAACCTAATGATAACACATTAGTAAATACCGTCTTCATACCCTAAGGAGATTAAGGTTTTGATTTCGTATACCTAGTTATAAGCATTAATTTATATCGCCAATGAATGATCAGGTAAATAAACAGATTGGGCAATTGTTTGTTCAGTTAAATAAGTTGGCAAATTGTGCTTTTGACTGCGACCTTTCTCTGGATCTGGCAGATAGTACAGAGCAAATTTTAAGTGATCTTCAGCTATTTGAAGAAAAGATTAAAAATGCTAATGCCACTAAATACAGAACTATTAGTGAAGAGTCATTGAATGATAGTTTTGTGTCAAAACTCATCAATAGCATGCCCGACGGACTCGTCGCACTAAATGAAAAGGGGGAAATAATTGCTTTTAATCTTCAGGCCGAAACTATTTTTGGTTATAGCCGGGAGGAAATACTTGGTCAATGGATTGAAACATTAATGCCGGCCAGATTTACACTCCGTCATGAGGAGTTGATTGCTGGCTATTTTAAAGCGCCGGTTACACGCAAAATGGGTGCTGGGAGGACAAATTTATTTGGGCGGCGGAAAAACGGCGAAGAGTTTCCAATTGGAATCAGTTTAAGTGTTCTGGAAACGGAGAACGGGAAAATTGCTATTAGTTCTGTGCGCGATATTACCGATAAAGTGGCATTGATAAAAGAGGTTGAGAACCGTGAGAAAAAACTGGTTGAAATTACTTCAGTAATTCCCGCAATCGTATACCAAATTGAATATTCTGATCATGTTGCCAGATTTACATTCATTAGTAACGTAATCAAGAGTGTCCTGAATATAGAGCCGGAGGATGTGTACAGAAATAGCGATTTACTTTTTTCAAAGATACATAAAGATGACCTTCACAAAACATTCAATGCTATCGATCAATCGAATAGGGATAATTCGAGTTATGCTATTCTTTTCAGATTGATGATTCCGGATGGTAAAATTATTTGGGTAAAGGCGCTGGGTGTACCACATTTGAATGCAGATGGTAGTATTACCCGAACAGGTTGTTTTATTGATGTTACCGAATCAGTTGAATATAAAAGATTACTTGAAGAAAGTCTGGGGTTCAATAGAAATGTTATTGATTCCCTGACCTCACAGATAGTTGTTCTGAATTATGATGGTGCAATTGTATCTTCCAATAAAGCCTGGAATGATTTCATGTCCTATAATGATGAATGTTTTTTATGTCAGGCGTTTAGTGGGGTAAACCTTTTACAAGGAATTTCAACAATGGCTGATAAGGGTTTAGTTATTGCTCAGGAGCTTTTATCAGCAATAGAAAACATAAAGTGTAAAGGGACGGAATATGAGGAGTTTCAGTATTCCTGCAACATAAAAGGAACAGTTAAGTGGTTTGTCATTCGGGTTATGTGCTTTCAGAATGACCTGCCATACTTTGTACTATCACACAGGGACATTTCCGAAATCAAATATTTCGAATCCGAATTACAGGAAACTAAACACCGATATAGGAATTTGCTGGACAGTACCGATGAAATGATCAATACCGTTGCATTGGATGGAAAATTGCTTTGGGCCAACCATTCCTGGAAAAAGAATCTGCTTTACGATGATGATGATATTAACGATTTACGCCTTGCAGATATCCTATCTGATAGTACTAAAATAGGATTTAAACAGCGTATAGCAAACATAAGAAAAGGTTTTGTTATTGATGATTTTTCAGGTGCTCTTATTGCAAAAAACGGAGCAACGCTGCATATTGAGGGCAGATTAATGCCTTACTTTGAGAACGGTGTTGTTTGCGGTACTCAAGGCTTTTTTAGAAATACAACAGAGATAAATAAAATTAAAAATGACAGGATAAAAATTGAAAATAGATTATCAAATATTTTGGATAATATGCTTACCGGCTGTACCGCCATAAGTCGTGATTTTATAATTTTATATGCTAATATGGCGGCTGCTACACAGGCATTCAGTCAACCTGATGATTTAGTCGGTAATTCTGTTTTTGAATTGTTTTCCGGATCCGAAAATCGACTTGTAATCGCAAAATTCACAGAAGCGATTGTTCACCAGTGCAAATTGCAATTCAACGAAGAATTTTCATTCCCCAATGGGGTTACGAAATGTTTTGATTTTTTGGTAGAGCCGATTGACGAAGGCATTTTTGTTATGACGGTGGATATCACTGACAGAGTAAATGCTGAAAATATACTCCAAAAGAACCAGTTACTGTTAACAGAATCACAGCGAATTGCACATTTAGGAAGTTGGGAACTTGATCTCAATACCAATGTCTTGAATTGGTCAGACGAAGTTTATCGCATATTCGAAATAGATAAAAATACATTCGCTGCTACCTACGAAGCCTTCTTGGATCTGATACATCCCGAAGACCGGGATTACGTAAATTCTTCTTACACTAAATCTGCATCCGATCATATGCCATATGAAATTGGGCATAGACTCCTGTTCCCGGATGGCAGAATTAAGTATGTACTTGAGCAAGGTGAAACGATATATGATATTACCGGTAAACCAATCAGGTCAGTTGGTACTGTGCACGATATTACCGCAAAATGGGAGGCTGATTTGCAACTGAAGAATAATGAGAGAAAATTCCAGCAGGTTGTAGAAAATATCAATGACGGTTTGAATGTTAGAGATGTAAACGGAAATATACTCTACTGCAATAGGCGGTTTTTAGATTTGTTTGGCCTGGAAGAATCTGATTTGGCGAATCTCAAATTAGCTGATCTTATCGCTGAGGAACACAGCACACGAATGGTGGAGCAGCATTATCGCCGGTTTGACGGCAATGATGTGCCATCATTTTTTGAATTTCTTGGACGAAAAAAAGATGGTGAGAAAAGATGGTTTGAAACCTTACTAACAGAGAATTTTGAGAACGGAAATATTGTTAGTGTGCAATCTATAGTAAGGGATATAACCGAAAGAAAACTGGCAGAACAACAGTTGGAATCACAAAATACGGAGTTGAAAAAAATCAATTCTGAACTTGATAGCTTTGTTTACAGCACTTCTCACGATCTTAGAGCCCCGTTATTATCTGTATTAGGACTGATCAATTTATCCAGGGAGGCCGAAGATAAAACGGAACTCAAAAATTATTTTGATATGATGGAGTTCAGTGTACTCCGTATCGACGAGACTATTAAATCCATTCTTGCATATTCAAAAAATTCGAGGCTGATTCCTAAGATTGAAAAGATAAATATAAGAGAGATCGTGAATGACTATTTAGATAGCGTTTTGCATTTGAATGGCATGAATAATATTTATTTCAATATTGATGTAAAGGAAGAAATGCATTTCTACTCTGATAAATTCAGAATATCGACCATCATAATCAATTTATTGAATAATGCCATAAAGTACCAAAAAATAGATCAGGAAAATCCTTTAATTAATTGCAGATTTACCTCAGATAGTGCTGAAGGTATTTTTATTATTGAAGATAACGGAGAGGGTATAGAAAAGGACAAGCTGGAAAAAATATTTGAAATGTTTTACAGGAATTCAGATCAATCTGAGGGGGCGGGATTGGGTCTATATATCTGCCGGGAAATTGCGGATAAACTCGGAGGTAGCATTAATGTAAGTTCACGAAAAAGAGTTGGCAGCACTTTTACAGTTAAAATACCTAACAACTATCATAAATTCGCCACATAAACTTTATTCCACTTCTATGCAAAAGATAGTATTAATTGACGATGACCCGATTTCCAACCTGATAAATGAAAAAATAGTAAAGAAAACAGGGGAATTTCAGCAGGTACACATATGCAAATCTGCGCAATCCGGTCTGGATATGTTAAGTAACTGGAAAGAAAGCGATGAGCTTGGGCCGGAGTTGATATTATTGGACATACGGATGCCCGCAATGGATGGATTTGAGTTTCTGGATGAGTTTAAAAAAATTCCGGTTGAATTTACCAGGAATATAAAAATTGCTATGCTCACATCTTCACTTGATGAAGATGATAAGAATCGTGCTTTAAACTGCAATAATGTAATTGATTTTATCAATAAGCCACTTTCGTTTGATAAGTATAGAGAACTAATGTTTAAACTATTGCCATCTACCTGCAGTTGATGCTCACATACAGGACGCTCTCCACTTTGCTAAGGGAATGCACTAGTGTTGTGACAAATTAATTTAGGAACAATGTTATATATTTGTATTAACCAAAATTGATACTATATGCAACATGTTACATTGACGGAATCGGACCTGACCTTTCTTGAATCATTTAAAAAGGAAGGCAAAAGAAGTTT
>CAIUZK010000160.1 GCA_903903635.1 uncultured Bacteroidota bacterium | reverse complement strand
CACCCAAATGCGCAATTTTTTCATACTAAACCATTGATTACCAATAAAAAAGTGTGCAAGAAAACATTTTGCACATCAGTGTGCAATTCCACTCCTCAATCAAAGTTGCTACGTTGAAAATTTGATTCCAACGTACTCCCCGGAACAAGGTCCCGTTTTTTCAACGGGAGGGGCAGGGGGTACTTAATCGCTTGATTCCCAATAAAAATGTGCGCAAAATAATATTTTGCACTGCACTGTGCAATTCTCAGAAACCACAATCCGCGAAATCCCTTAATCCCATTAATCTGCGATTCAGACATTGCACACAAAATTGCACACTCAACACCCAAATGCGCAATTTTTTTATACTAAATCATTGATTACCAATAAAAAAGTGCGCAAAAAAAGTATTTTGCACATCAGTGTGCAATTTTACCCTTCAATCAGGGTTGCTTCGTTGGAAATTTAATTCCAACGTACTCCCCGGAACAAGGTCCCGTTTTTTCAACGGGAGGGGTTTGGGGTTTCTACCATTTGCCTGATTTAATATTGCGTTAATCTTAAGTCTGTATTATTATCCCGGATTTCATACATGTGGTGAGAATAAACCATCTGTGTTGTTTGCCCTCATCAATCACCAGACCATGGCTAAAATCAATCATATATTTGTACCTTTAATAGTGTGTTTGGTTTGGGCAACATCAAAAAAGATAAATTATGGCATCTGTTATTAAGCGAATAAATGAATTTAATGCAGGCATACCTGCCAGGCTGCATGAACTGAAATGGAATGCACTAAAGGAAAGCCCTTTCAGATTCTACCGGGGAACCTGCCATTTATTTACTGAGGATTTTGTGAAGTTGTATAAATACAAACCAAAGGTAAAGTCATGGATATGTGGCGACCTGCACATTGAAAACTTTGGCTCCTATAAAGGCGAAAACAGGTTAGTTTACTTTGATCTGAATGATTTTGATGAGGCGGTACTGGCCGGTCCTGAGCCTGAAGTGGCAAGATTTATTACCAGCGTCATTATTGCCGCCGGGCAAATGAAAGTAGCCGCAATAGGATTGCATAAACTGCTTCATGATATCATGATGATATATGTGGCTACCATAATGGATGGTAAGGCATTAATGCTTGAAGAAGATGTATCGCATGGCGTGTTCAGAAAATACTTTGAGCATCTCAATACCTTCGACCGGGGTGCATTTATCGATAAGCGTACTTATAAACATAAGGGAGCATTGCTGCTTAAAGCCGATGATGTGCACCTGATGGCGCTTGAAGACAGTGTTAAGTCGAGAGTATATGAAGGATTGCATCCCTTGTTTAATTCAGGAAAATTCGAGCACCTGGTTTTCGAAGATGCCGCACACAGAATTGCCGGAACCGGCAGTCTGGGATTGAACAGGTATTGTGTATTATGTTATAGCAAAAAGAAAGGAAAGCGATACCTGGTAGATGTAAAAGAAGCCAGGAATTCCTGTTTAAATCAGCATATAAAAGTAAAGCAACCCCGTTTCAGAAATGAGGCGGAAAGAGTGAACCGGATAGGGTATATCATGCAGTTCAATTCGCCTGCTTACTCTGCCACAACAAACATAGATGGTAAATGGTATGTAGTCAAGGAAATGCAATTGCTGGATGATAAAATGGCATTGACCAAACTCGACAACGACTTTGGCTCCTTCAGCGCTATGGCAAAGCAAATGGCCGTGCTTATGGCCTATGCACATATCAGGAGCAGTGGCCATTATGGTGCATCTACCATCGATGATCTGAAAAGATTTGCAGAGAAGAAACAATGGCAGAAAGATATACTGGATTTGTGTGGAGTTCTGGCAAAGAAGAATAATAAGTATTACAAGGAATTTATGAAGGTGATGTAAAGGAATTAATCGGTCGTATCGGCTGGTATAGGATAGTAAATATTGGAAATGTCTTTTTATCTTTCCATTATGAAATTTAGCTTTTTCTTCTTTGCGGTGTTGGTGTTGCTGGCTGGTCCTTTTACGGGTATCTGTCAGCAGGCTGGCAGTGAAACAACAAGTAAAAACTGGCTGCAGTCCATCAGCCAAAACGCTCTCGGCAGGCAGGGTGAGCGGACAAAATTCAGCAAGGCTCCTCCGGGCTTCGCGCTTTATTTTTCGCGCTGCGGAACCATCGATATGCCCTACCTGGTATACATCCCGAAGTCTTACGATCCAAATAAGGCTTCTTCCATGGTTGTGTTCCTGCATGGCGCTATACTGGCCCGCGATAGTTTTCAATACAAGGATCCGGCAATAGCAAACGAGCCTGTTTTTGCCGTAGCAGATGCCAGCAATACAATTGTGGTATTCCCGTTTGGCAGGAGCGGGTTTATGTGGCCGGCCAATGTAGCCGCCAATGAGAACATTCTCGCTATAATTGAGCAGGCAACGAATTATTACAATATAGATAAACAGCGGATTTACCTGGGCGGGATATCGATGGGTGGTATAGCTACATTCTGGTTCATCACGCATCATCCAACCCGGTTTGCCGGATTCTATACATTTTCAGCAATGCCAGGATTGGCATCCGGCGAAATAGCTTTCAGCAATATCACTAACGAAAGACCATTGTATTCCATGCATGCCAGGGATGATCACGGTTTTCCGTTCAATGAGGTCAATGATATTTATGAACAACATAAGAAGGAGGCGCCGGGCTGGAAACTCAGCACTGTAGTAACCGGAGGGCATAGATTTATATACGGGCTTGGTGGCAGTACCTATATTCAGACAATACTGAGCAAGTTGCTAAAACAATAATAACCGATTGGCTTAAAAGTCACCGCTCCACCAGCAAGATGGACCTAATTTGAAGGAAATACCAAGGTTAACCAGGCCTTTATAGCCATATCCTAATTCGGCATATGCGCCTAAACGCCCGCCGGCACGTATGCCAATGGGTGTGTATTGGCCCTTTAAGCCTGCTTTGCTTTCCGATTGCCTGCTTGAACCAAACGAACCGGATAAAGTATTTTGTTCGGTGGATGAGGTGGGGCCAACTCCGGCGAAAGTATACAGTTCTATATACTTCCTGAACAGGTAAATATAGTATAGCTCCATAGCAACTGTTTTATTACTAACCGTATAGGAGCCTGTAGATGCAGAGGGAAATGTGGCATCGTTGAAAGTGCCCTTTTCGGTATTAATACCCATAGCGAGGCCAATAGCCAGGCGGTTGTAAATAAAATAGTGAGCAGAAAAGTAGGTGGCTTGTGGTTGGGTGGTAGTTTTCTTGTTGGTTAACTGGCTGTTTGCTGAACTAAGATCAGGCCCCAGTAAACCAAAGCTTCCAGAAAAGTCCCACTGGTATTTATTAGACGGACATTGTGCTACGGCTGCAGCCGTACACAGTAGCAGGTTTAGAAATATTAATATCGCGGCTATTGTTTTCATTAATTTGAATGACAAAATTTGTTGAATGAAGGTAGGTATACTTTGGCAATAATGTATGGAAAGTACGTATCGACATTGGCCGGGTACTTAAAATTGAACGGCTAAAAGTACTGTTTCACCTGGCGAAACTTTGTGCAAAAGTATCCGGATTTTCGAAAACAAGACCAATAATAAATGGCAGGAATCAGCAGGGAAATAAGTTTTTGAAAGAACATTTGCATCCTGATAATTTATTCCTATATTTATAAGAAAACTCTTTTATGGAACTGGTTGAAGAATCAATTTTCCCCGACAGGCCTTTGGTTTATGCATCTTTCTGGAGCCGTTTTGGCGCATATATTCTGGATATTTTTATTGTTGGTATTCCATTGGGTATACTGAACTATACTGTATTTGCATCTCATGGGCTCATTTATTATGTTGTAAATTTTAGTGCATCCTGGTTGTATGCAGCCCTGCTGGAATCCGGGCCGGGTATGGCTACTTTGGGTAAAAGAGCATTGGGTATCAAGGTGACTAATATGGAAGGCAATCAGCTTACTTTTGGACAGGCTACCGGTCGGCATTTTGGAAAATATATATCCGGCATAATATTGCTAATAGGCTATTTCATGATGCTGTGGGATGAACGCAGCCAGACATTGCACGATAAAATGGCCGGTGCCCTTGTTGTATCAAGTGATCGCTAACTATCATCCAAAGGCACTTGCCGGAACTTTGTATTCCTGATTCTTTAACTTTTGAGTTGCTGACAAAAGACAACTGGGATCAGTTTGTTCAGTTATTTGGGGCGCGGGGAGCTTGCGGCAATTGCTGGTGCATGTATTTCCGTCTACCAAAGGCTGAGTTTGATGCTGGCAAGCTCGATGGTGGGAATAAAGAAAAGATGAAACAACTGGTTTGGGAAAACAAGCCCGCGGGTGTTCTCGGTTTCTACGATGGATATCCAATAGGCTGGTGCGCCTTTGCCCCCAGGCAGGATTTCAAAAAGCTGGAAAAGTCGCGGGTACACAAACCAATCGACCAGGAGCAGGTTTGGTCCATTACTTGCTTCTTTATAGATAAGCGGTTCAGGAGGAACGGAATTTCTGTTGCTATGCTCAAAGGGGTAATCGATATAGCCCGGCAACAGAACATCAGGATACTGGAGGCTTATCCAACCATACCCACCCAGGACAAGCTACCGGATTCATTTGCATGGATTGGTTTGTATAAATCGTTTGAAAGGGCCGGTTTCAGGATCGTTGATACCACTTCGAAAAACAGGCCCATGGTGCGTTTTTATACATGACAGGAAAAGTGAAGTTTTTCACTCAGGTTGTTTCCAGCCTTTTTTGTCGGCTGGTTTATTATCCGTGAATTTACCTTCGTAGGTGAGTTTATTGTGCTTGTCATAAAGGCGGCCATAGCCTTCCATGGCATCATCTTTCCAGTCGCCCACATATTTCAATCCCGATTTCCAGATGAAGGTTCCCTTCCCGTTTTTCTTGTCATCCTTCCATTCGCCATCATATTTGGCGCCATTGGCTAGCAGCTCAATACCCCTTCCATTACGGTTGTTATTGGCAAAATATCCGTCATAATGCGCTCCTGATTTCCATTGAATAGAGCAATGGCCATCCAGTAGATAATCTTTAAAAGTTCCTTCAAATTTGTCGCCATGGCTCCACATTGTCCCCTTACCTATCTGCCTTCCTTCGCTATACTGCCCCGAAAAACGGATGCCATCGGCAAAAGTAAATGTGCCAAAACCATTGAATAGGTTATCATTCCAGTTGCCGTCATATTTATCCCCGTTGCCGTAATAAAAAATTCCTTTTCCCGATTTGGCTCCATTTATAAAGTTGCCGATGTACTTATTGCCACTGTCATAAATCTGAGTAGCAATACCATCTTCAATACCAAAGGTGCCACCAGCCTTACGTAATAGGCCAGCAGCCTTGTTATGCCCTCTTTCTACAGCCCAATAGAGTGGGGTGGTAATGGTATAAGGGGTTTTATTCAGGTTATTGACCGGCAAATTGTTTTTTAGGCATAAGGATATGAGTGCGGTATCACCCTGGAAAGCAGCTTCGAAAAGCAATGACCATCCTCTTTTGTCGGTTGATTTTATGTCAGCTCCCTTGCCCAGTAAATACCTGAGTTTGTTGATGTCGACAGGAGAGGGTGTAGCTAACTCCTGAATGAAAAATTCGGTGGCCTGTACTGAATCTTTTATTTCAGGATATCCGGAAGCAACTGATGGCTGGAGGGGTGTTATGCCGGCATTGCCATTAGATTGCGCCATAGCTTTTTGGTGTTGCCAGGTAAGGGCAAACAACAGGAAAATAAACGCGAGTTTGGTAGCCGGTTTTCGATTCAGATGATGCATTGTAGGGCGAAATTATAAGTTGCTTATTTATTAAAACAAAAATTTTCCCTGAAGGAGGGAAAATTTTTGTTTTAGCCTAATATTAAGTGCGATTATTTAACTGTAAGGCTCCTGGTAATAGTTTCGTTTTCAGACTGTATACGGATGATATATTGTCCTTTTGCCAGAGCAGAAACATTGTAAGTAGCATTGGTAGTTCCCTGAGAGGAAAGGTCGGCGATTACGGCCACTTCACGGCCCTCGATATCGAACAGACTTGTGCGAACCTGCTTGCCGGTAGCATTGTTGTAACTGATGTACACATATTCAGTAGCCGGATTGGGGTAAACATTTACTGTGGCATTGAGGCCGGTAACATTTTTTGTGGCTTCATGGTTGGCAATTTGCTTATAGGCATAAGAAACGGTTTTGTTATTAACGCCTGTTCCGGTTGCAGTAGCAATAGTTAATAGCGGTGAATGGTAGCCTGGTTGATACCAGGTATAAGTTTCGAGGTTGTAGGTGCCTACAACGGGTGTGCCAAACAGATTTGCGCTATCGCGGAAATTCTGAGCGCTGTGTACCCTGAGTACCCCGGTATAAGTAACAGCAGGAATACCTGGTAAGATCAATGTTCCGTATCCATCAGCGGTTACCGTAACTGAACCTGTTTCAGTAGCTGTTACAGGTCCGCCCATTGTAGGTGTATAAACCAAGCCGCCTGCATAAGTGTCGGTATAGGTGTTGGAATAAGTGAACGGAAAACGAAGCTGATCCATAGGATCAGTATAAACCGCATTATTGCCTGCGTTTATATAAACACCTGTTTGCGAAATGGCTGCAGGTGTTGCCTGGTAATAGGTAGTTAAAGTATTTGAAGGTGTAACAGTAGCATACGTGCTTGCGGCAAATGCCGTTGACAGGAGCGATAAAGTTGAGAATCCCGGCTTACCTGCAGGAGTGGCTACAGTACCTGTATCCATATTGGGCGTCATAGTCATTGACGGGAACAGGGTGGAATAATTCCAGGTAATACTGGCCCCGGCAACACCTTGTGTTACACCCGTAGTATCGCATATGAGTGATATAAAAGCATCATTAAGTACCGGTGCAGTGTTGTCGGCAGTTAATATAGGTGCCTGTGCAAAGGCGGTGCTGCCACCACATAGAAGGAGTAGGGATAAAATTCTTTTGTACATAAACAGGTAGTTTTAGGTTAAAAATGAGTTTAATATTTGTAACGAAAATAGCTGCAATAATCGTACCAGAATGAAAAAAAACGAAAAATTAACAAGTATTTCTTTAGAAATCTCATTTAAATGTAGTTTTTCAACCTGATACCAGAGGGGATTAGTAAATTGCAGATGCTAATGCTTTTTAATTTTCGAGTACCATTCTATTTCATAGCAGCAATTCCTGACGGGTTTTTGAAAAAAAAACATACCGGGTGAGGACGGATTTGTTACGTATTGTTTTTTAATACAAAAATAACGATGCCAATTGCAAGCATAAAAAAGATGATGGCAAGGATTTTCACCTGTAAAGGATATTGATGCAGGAACGGAATTTTACCGGTTACCTTGTCAATAGAATTGATAAATTCTGATGGGTTTTCTTCTTTTTCATTAAAGTAGCCGTTGGTTTTAAGAACTTCTATTGCAAAAGTGGCATCTTCATCCCTTATTTGCAGCTTTATTCCTCCATATGCACTCGATCCAATTCCGACAATGAGATTTGCAGCACCTATGTTAGGATATATAGAATTGATATTTTGATCCTGTATATAACATTCGATTCCGGCTCTTTCGAGATGACCGGCTGCTAAATTGGCCTCCAGCATGTTGCTAAAAGTCGTTATGGTTACCAAAGCGCTCATAATTCAGGACAAAATACAAATAAATATGATAGGGTATATGAGAGAAGCATTTTTGCCTTAGCCAAGGTCTTACCCTGCCAGGCAGCTTTGTAGTTGCGACCACTAGAATAACAGATATACCAGTATACAACCACCATATCAGAGAACAACATTATTTCATTAATTGATTTCGCTATTTCCACTACAATTATATGGTAATTCGCTAAGCGCAATCTGGACTCAGGTTTATCAAATGTTTTTAGGTTTATGAAGAATATTTTAGCATTTCCGTAAATTTGGGGTATGAATCATTATCAGTTTTCTGCACAGATTGAGCGGGATAGGGAAACGGGGGTATATGTCGCTTATGTTCCAGCCTTGCCGGGAGCTCATACTCAGGCAGAAAGTCTGGATCAGCTCCAAATTAATTTAAAAGAAGTAATTGAACTTTGCCTCGAAGAATTAAGTGCAGAAGAAATTGCAGCTCTACCTGAATTTGTTGGTGTGCAGCAAATCGCAGTAGATGTATGATTTACAACCTGTAAGTATGCCATAACCCAGGTTAAGGTTAAAATGAATTCAGCGTTCTATTCTTGGGCGTAGGAAGGTGCTTTTTGAAAGTTAGATTCGGCTTGATTTTTTTTAGTTTATGATATGGAAGCTATGCCATCACCTGATAATTACGATTTTGCCGGTATATTCATTGTTGTTAGTGGTTGTAATTTTACATAAATAAACACCACCTTTTACCTTAGATGCATCGACAAGGCAAGAGTTACCGGAAAGTTTGAGCGAGCTAATTAGTCGCCCGGTCATATCAAAAAGGTCTGCCTTAATTATTTGATATTCAGGGAAAGGGAGAACAACATTTATTTCATCAAATGCAGGATTAGGATAGAATATTGGTGTAGCGCAATTTGCTATTGATTGGTTTACTTCTAATGGTGGTGAACTTAAACAAAATGGATAGGAGTACCTGGCAATAAATAATGCATCAACGGTGCTGTCAGTAAGCATTAAGGTATCTGTACCAACAATAAAATTGGTGGAAGTATACGCAGCGCCAAGGTATAAATTTCCCATATTATCTACTGTAATTGCATTCTGGTTATGACCGCCTGATTGCAGGAGCAAAGTGTCAAGTGGATTTCCTGATGAATCAAATTTGCAGATATACATATTATCAATAGCAAACGGGTTGTAAAGTCCGCTGATCCAAACATTTCCGCAAAGATCGGCCGCCACGGATTGTGCATCCATGAAATTCAGGTCAGTTGTTGTTCTTGTCCAACGTAAATGCCCGGTGCTGTCATAGCTTGTTAAGAACATCCGTGAATTTAGCATGCTGGAAAAAGAATCTGTCGCGAAAATCAGGTTGTGAGTGTAATATCCAGCCAGATAAAGATTTTGTGATTGATCAATAGCCAGATCATGAGTGAAAAATGAACCTCTGGCTGTTATTTGCCTGGCCCATGTCATGACACCTGAAGCATTAACCTTGGCACAGAACCCATTCCATAAAACACCTGCTGAAGGAACAGTAAATGTAGTACCTGCGAGGCTAAATGCAGTTGAATTATAGGTGCCTTCTACATAGGCATCTCCGTTATGGCTGACCTTTATAGAAGCAACCATTTCAGTTGAATCCCCTCCAAAACATTTCGCCCATTGAGTGGCTCCGTTTGAATCAAGTTTAACTATTAAAGCATCTGATTTCCCTGGTATACTTGCGTTGGTAATTGTTGAAGTTCCTAATGTTGCAGAGGATCCGTTGAAAGTTCCGGCCAAATAAACATTTCCTCCATCATCTACCGAACCGAGGCCAATTGAAGACGAATCACAAATCTTTTTAAGCCAGATAATTGTACCAGAGGAATTGATTTTTGCACAAAAACCTGCAAATGAACTTGAATTCAATGTGTCTGATCCTATTATTAAACTAGTATAAAAACCGCCGACTATGTATACATAATTTCGATTATCTGTAAATACATCGAACAGGCTATATGGACCAATCTGTATTTCCCAGCGATAATTGCCGGAGGAGTCTGTACTAACGAGTAGTGCACCACCACCAACGATACTATCAGTACCAAAATAACTTTTAAGTAAATATCCGGGAACTGACCCTGTGGGTAAAGCAACACCGCTTTCATATACGTTACCCAGGCCATCGGCAGCAATACGAGATGACTCCATAGTGCCTCTGGGGCAATTACTGCCCACAGCCCATTTCCAGGTCTGTGCGTTAACTGAATGGCATAAAATCATGTAAATCAATACAATAGTGATAGTAAATCTGTTCATAGCTAAGGTGTTTATATTTAATGTTTCTGAAAGTTAGTCAATTTTTGTTCAAAAAAATAAATCTGTTCATGAAATAAATTTTCCCTACCTTTGCACCCCGCTTTAAAAGTTGCCATATCCAATTTATGCAATACTATAAAGAGGGTGCAAAATATAGTTTGGAAATTCCTGAAAATTATTTTGCTGAATGAAAACAAGTTACTACCTTTGCAGTCCCAAATTTTTAGGGGTTTGGAAGCAAAAAGAGTATCTCGTTGTTTAGGTGGTAAAGTTTTAAAAACAGAAGTTATTTATTAAGTATGTCACAGCGTATCAGAATAAAGCTAAAATCTTACGACCACAATCTGGTTGACAAATCAGCTGATAAAATCGTTAAGACTGTGCGCAATACAGGAGCAGTGGTTACAGGCCCTATTCCGTTGCCAACAGAGAAGAAGATCTTTACAGTATTGCGCTCACCGCACGTAAACAAAAAGAGCCGTGAGCAGTTTCAGTTGTGCACCCACAAGCGCCTTCTGGATATCTATACATCTTCTTCCCGCACAGTTGATGCACTATCGAAGCTTGATTTGCCAAGTGGTGTGGAAGTAGAGATAAAAGCGTAACAGTGGCCTCTATGCCTCTCCCCAGGGAAAGGTGGCAAGCCCGGAAAGAAGTTCTTAGAAAAATCAGAGATAACAACTCCCTCTTACCCGCAGAGGGTACAGGAGATGTTTAGTTCTTTAAAAAATTGAAAAAACAGCTAATCCCGGCCCACACATAGGACCCGGGCGCGTGGCTAAAATAATAATAATAATGAAAGGTATTATTGGTAAAAAAATCGGTATGACCAGCATTTTTGAACCTAATGGCAAGCAGACTGCTTGTACCATTATCGAAGCTGGCCCTTGTGTGGTTACTCAAAAGAAAACCGTGGATACCGACGGTTATGATTCCCTGCAGATAGCCTTTGGTGAAGCTAAAGAAAAGAACACACCCAAAGCGCTCATTAATCACTTCGCTAAGTCAAACTCGACTCCCAAAAGCGTTGTAAAAGAAATTCGCAATTGTTCCATTGATAAACAGGTTGGTGAAAACATCACTTGTGAAATATTTACTGAAGGTGAGAAGGTAAGCGTTATCGGCACCACCAAGGGTAAAGGTTTTCAGGGTGTTGTAAGGCGTCACGGATTTAGCGGTGTGGGTGAAGCTACCCATGGCCAGCATGACCGTTCACGTGCACCAGGATCAGTAGGTGGATCATCTTACCCCAGCCGTGTATTTAAAGGTATGCGGATGGGCGGCCGCATGGGTACTGACCGTGTGAAAATCAAGGCCCTTCGCGTAGTAAAAATATTCCCTGAGCAGAACTACATATTAATCAGCGGTTCTGTACCAGGCCATAACGGATCTATTGTTTTAATTCAGAATTAATTTTTGTCATGCAAGTTGACGTTTTAAATACTAAAGGTGAAAAGACAGGACGTTCGGTAGAACTTCCGGAAGATATTTTCAATGTTGAGCCTAACGATCATTGTATCTACCTCGCGGTAAAACAATATCTGGCTGCTCAGCGCCAGGGCACACATAAGACCAAGACCCGTGCTGAAGTGCATGGTTCTTCAAAGAAACTGCACAAGCAGAAAGGTACAGGTGGCTCACGTAAGGGTAACATCCGTAATCCTTTGTACAAGGGTGGTGGTACTGTGAATGGTCCTTTGCCGCATGGTTATGCTTTCAAACTTAACCGTAAAGTAAAAGATCTGGCTAAGGTTTCCGCGCTTGTTCATAAGGCTCGTGAAAACAGGATCGTTGTGGTTGAAGATCTCAAGCTGAACGCACCTAAAACAAAGGATTTCTCTGCAATGCTTGAAGTGTTGCGTGGTAGTAACCGTAAGACAATGGTTGTTTTGCCTGAGCATGATGCTAATGTATACTTAAGCGGTCGCAACCTTTCCAATCATCAGACAGTAGCATTGAGCGATATGAATACTTATGACCTGACACATACACAGGTAGTAATATTTACTGAGTCGGCTGCCAAGATGTTTAGTGAAGAAGAAGTTTCAGTAGTAGAAGCATAATAAAAGCTGCAGGGTAAATTAAGTTGTAAATAATAAAAATTGTCTTTAGGCTTCTTTTTAAGACTACAGGCGGAAAACATAAAAAACAGAAACAATGAAACTATCTGAAGTATTGGTAAGGCCGGTGATCACCGAAAAGGTAAATCTCCAGATGGAGCGCAATGGCCGCTATACGTTCGTAGTGGGCAAGCATGCCAACAAGCTTGAAATAAAGAAAGCTGTAGAAGAGTTTTACGGAGTAAAGGTTGCTGATGTGAATACAGTAGTAGTGCCTGCAAAGAGCAAGACACGTTTTACAAAAGCTGGATTACTTGCAGGTCGCAAGCCTTCTTATAAGAAAGCAATCGTGACACTTGCTAAAGACGAAACAATAGACTTGTTTGCATAAAACTCAGACCTATAAAGGGGAAAGGTTTTAAAAATATAGTAAATAAAATAAAGACTCTTTGGTTGGCCCCTTTTGGGGTAAGGGGTTAAAAATAAATAAAATGGCATTACGTAAATATAAACCGGTAACAGCCGGAACGCGCTGGAGAATAGGTAACGCTTATGCGGAAATTACCACTAATGAGCCTGAAAAGAGCTTACTCGAGCACCAGAAAGGAACAGGTGGCCGTAACTTTCAGGGCCGCAGGGCAATGCGTTATATAGGTGGCGGTAACAAAACCCAATACCGTATTGTTGACTTCAAGCGTAATAAGAGTGATATCAAGGCTACAGTGAAGACCATTGAATATGATCCTAACCGTACCGCATTTATCGCACTGTTGCATTATTCTGACGGAGAAAAGAGATACATCATCGCTCCTCAGGGTTTGGAAGTAGGTTCGGTTATTGTGAGCGGAGCTGCAGTTGCACCAGAGGTTGGAAACGCGCTTTTGCTTAAAAATATGCCTTTGGGTACTGTTGTTCATAATATCGAACTTCAGCCAGGAAAGGGTGGTGCACTTGCCCGTTCGGCTGGTACTTACGCTCAGCTGAATGCAAAGGAAGAAAAATATTGTGTACTGAAAATGCCTAGTGGTGAGCTTCGTAAAGTACTGAGTACTTGTATGGCAACTGTAGGTATCGTTTCCAACAGCGATCATGCGCTCCAGTCAATGGGTAAAGCAGGTCGTAACCGCTGGAAGGGAATTCGTCCACGTAACCGTGGTGTTGCGATGAACCCTGTAGATCATCCGATGGGTGGTGGTGAAGGTCGTTCTTCAGGTGGTCATCCACGTAGCCGTAAGGGTAAATACGCTAAGGGTGAAATCACAAGGAATACTTCAAAGGCATCCAACAAGCTGATCATTCAGCGCAGGAATGGCAAGAAGTTGTCTTCGAAATTCAAATAATGCATCCTGACCGCTGCGGTGGTTATGATGGGAACAAATATTATAATTAATAAAAATCCCTTCGGGGTTTGGGTTAAAAATAAAAGTCAAGAAAATGGCTCGTTCAATAAAAAAAGGACCTTATGTAGATGCTAACCTGGACAAAAAGGTTATGGCTATTGCGGAAGGGAAAGCAAAAAAAGGAGTACTCAAGACATGGAGTCGCCGTAGTACTATTACTCCGGACTTCGTAGGTCAGACATTTGCTGTGCATAATGGCAACAAGTTTATACCTGTATATGTTACTGAGTATATGGTGGGTCATAAATTAGGAGAGTTTTCACCAACCCGTAACTTCAAAGGTCATAGCGGCCAGAAGTAAACGCCAACCCCTAAAGGGAAGGACGCAAGTAGTAGAAAGTAAAAAAGTTAATTAAATATACTCCATACAAAGCCCCATTAGGGGTATGGGGTTTAAAATAAAACAAAATGGAAGCTGTTGCCCGTTTAAGAAATTATCCAACCTCGCCCCGTAAGATGCGCCTGTTAGCGGATCTGATTCGCGGCATGGAAGTGGAAAACGCACTGAATACATTGAAGTTCAGTTCAAAAGATCCTTCAGTACCGCTGGAAAAGCTGTTATTGAGCGCTATCGCCAACTGGAGAGTAAAGAACGAAGGTGTGGATGTTGCTGAAGCTAACCTGCATGTAAAAACCATTTTTGTAGATGGTGGCCGCGTGTTGAAGCGGATGCGCCCGGCGCCACAGGGTCGTGCTTATCGTGTACGCAAGCGCAGTAATCATATCACTTTAATAGTTGATAGCAAGAATACGACACCAGCAACAATTAAAACAGAAAACACAAATATTCAAGCTTAATATACAAAGTAATGGGTCAAAAATGTAATCCTATAGGTAACAGGTTGGGTATCATCCGCGGATGGGATTCAATGTGGTATGGCGAAAAAAGGGACTTCGGCCAGAAACTGGTTGAAGATCACAAGATACGCAACTACCTTAATGCACGTATCAACAAAGGCGGTATTTCCCGTATTGTTATTGAGCGTACATTAGGCAAGCTGATCGTAACCATCCATACATCAAAGCCTGGTATCATCATAGGTAAAGGCGGTACAGAGGTAGATCGTATCAAGGAAGAGTTGAAGAAACTCACGAAGAAGGAAGATGTGCAGATCAACATTATGGAGATCCGCCGTCCTGAACTCGATGCCATGATAGTAGGAGAAACTATTGCCCGTCAGATAGAAGGCCGTGTTAGCTACAAACGTGCTATCAAGATGGCGATATCTACTGCAATGCGTATGGGTGCTGAAGGTATTAAGATCAAAGCCGGTGGCCGTCTTAACGGCTCTGAAATAGCCCGTTCTGAAGAATTTAAACAAGGACGTACTCCTCTTCATACTTTTCGTATGGACATTGACTATGCTTCGGTATATGCAATGACCGTATATGGTAAAATCGGATTGAAAGTGTGGGTTTGTAAAGGTGAAGTTCTTGGGAAACGTGAATTGAACCCGAATTTCTCTGCAAATTCTGATAGCCGCGGCAATCGTCCGGCAGGAGGCTTCCAGGGATCTGAAACTCGTGGTGGAGATCGTGATCGTGATCGCGGTGGAGACCGTGGTGGTCGCGGCGGAGATCGCGGTGGACGTGGAGCCGGTGGCGAACGCGGAGGTGGCGGTAACCGTGGTGGTGGCCGTTCAGGAGGTGCAGCTGGTGGCGGCCGCACAGGTGGCGCAGCAGGTGGACGCAGATAATAATATTGTTTTAGAATACTTTAATAAATATTGTAACAATGTTACAACCAAAAAAATCAAAACATCGTAAAGCGCATAAAGGAAGAATCAGAGGTAATGCTCAACGCGGCGCTATGATATCATTCGGTTCATTTGGCTTAAAGGCAATGGAACCAAAGTGGATCACCAATCGTCAGATAGAAGCAGCGCGCCAGGCAATGACCCGTCACATGAAACGTGAAGGTAATGTATGGATACGCATATTCCCTGATAAGCCAATCACCCGTAAACCAGCCGAAGTGCGTATGGGTAAAGGTAAAGGTAGCCTTGAATTCTGGGCTGCAGTTGTTAAGCCAGGACTGATCATGTTTGAATTGGATGGTGTTCCGATGAAGGTTGCACAGGAAGCGTTATTGCTTGCTGCCCAGAAACTTCCGATCAGGACAAAGTTTGTGGTAAGACATGATTATGCAGGAGCATAATATACTGTAGAAAGTTGCTGTAGAGAAGAAGAAAGCTCTTATTGAAAACAGATTTTTGAATAAATAAAAGTGAAGTTTAAGAAGAATTTGGCGCTGAATAGCTTTCTGATTTCTACTTACAACTTTCGAAAAAAAATAAACACAATGGCAAAAGCACAAAAGGCGAAGGTTGATGATTACCGCTCGCTGGACAATGAAGCGCTGAACGAAAGGATACTTGATGAAGAGTTGCGTCTGAAGAAAACAAAGTTCAGCCATGCGGTAAATCCGATAGAGAACCCGCTTTCGATCAAGACACAGCGCCGTGCGATAGCGCGCCTGAAGACGGAACAGCGCAAAAGAGTATTAGGTTTCTAATAAAGTATATCTATTATGACGATTGAAAGAAAAAGCAGAAAAACCCGTATAGGGGTAGTTAGCAGCGACAAGATGACTAAAACCATCACAGTTACTGTTGAACGTAAAGTGAAACACCCCATTTATGGTAAGTTTCTGAAAAAATCATCTAGCTTCCATGCACATGATGAACAGAACAATGCCGGAATAGGCGATGTGGTGCGCATTATGGAAACTCGTCCGCTTAGTAAGACTAAGCGTTGGCGCCTGGTAGAAATTATTGAAAAAGCTAAGTAACCATTAAAGATGATACAACAAGAATCCCGGCTCAATGTAGCCGACAACAGCGGTGCTAAAGAAGTACTTTGCATACGTGTGTTGGGCAATTCGGGACAAGATTACGCAGGTATCGGTGATAAAATCGTGGTAACTGTTAAGGATGCGCTCCCAGGTGGTGGTGTCAAGAAAGGTACTGTTTCAAAAGCAGTAATCGTTCGCACCAAGAACAAGTTGCGCCGTAAGGACGGCTCATACATCAATTTTGATGATAATGCAGTCGTGCTGCTTAACAATTCCGATGAACCACGCGGTACACGTATATTCGGCCCCGTAGCCCGTGAATTGCGCGATAAAGGATACATGAAAATTGTTTCTCTCGCCCCGGAAGTATTGTAAAAATTATTGTACCTTTGCAGCCCGTTTGAAAAAATTGCTGGTGAAGACAAAAAAGTTAAGATGAAAAAGAGATTTAAACCAAAGTTCAATATCAAGAAAGGCGACAACGTGGTGGTTATTGCCGGCGACGACAAAGACCGTAGCCAGCCACGACAGGTTCTTTCAGTAAATCCTGCTGAAGGACGTGTGCTTATCGAGGGCGTTAACCTCGTAACCAAGCATCTGAAGCCAAACGCCCAGAATCCTCAGGGCGGAATAGTTAAGGAAGAAGCGCCAATACACATCTCTAATGTGATGTTGTGGGATGCTAAAGCCAAGGCACCGGCTCGCGTAAAACGTGACCGTACTGAAACAGGTTTTGTACGTGTATCTAAAAAATCAGGGGAGGCGATCAAATAATGGCAACTACAAAAGATAAAGGCCCTAAGAAAGGCTCCACAACCACTGTGGAAGGTGGCAACCAGAAGGCTCTGCCAGCAAACTACAGGCCACGCCTGCAGAAAAAATACAGGGAAGAAGTTATTCCTGCGTTGATGAAAAAATTCGGTTACAAATCCGTTATGGAGTGTCCGAAGATTACAAAAATATGTTTGAATCAGGGTGTTAAAGGTTCAACTTCTGATAAGAAAATGATTGATGATGCAGTGAATGAAATGACACTCATCAGCGGACAGAGGGCTATTGCTACTATGTCTAAGAAAGACATTTCAAACTTCAAATTGCGTAAGAACATGCCTATCGGTTGTCGTGTTACTTTGCGCCATGTGAAGATGTATGAATTTCTTGATCGCTTTGTATCAGTATCTCTGCCACGTGTGCGTGATTTTAAAGGTATCAATGAAAAATCATTCGATGGCCGCGGTAACTATACCATGGGTATCAATGAGCAGATCATCTATCCTGAAATCAACATCGACAAGATTGCCCGTTTAAGCGGTATGGACATCACTTTTGTGACTACTGCCAAGACAAATGAGGAAGCTTACGAACTGTTGAAAGAAATGGGAATGCCATTTACAAACATGGAGAAAACAGGTAAGTAGTATTAAGTAAATAAGTAGAAAGCTGTTTTAAGAGAGTCTATACTTTATAATATTCAAATTCAAAAAGCGTCTTTAGACAAAATACTAAAGACTTTCGACTAAAAACATGGCAAAAGAATCAGTAAAAGCCCGCCAGCGCAAGCGCGAAAAAATGGTAGCTAAGTATGCTGTAAAGCGTGCTGCTCTTAAAGAAGCAGGTGATTATGCAGGTCTTGATAAACTTCCGAAAAATTCTTCGGCAGTGCGTTTGAGAAACCGCTGTCAGCTTACCGGTCGTCCGCGTGGTTATATGCGTTATTTCGGTGTATGCCGTTTGGTATTCCGCGATATGGCGTTGGATGGTAAAATACCAGGTGTACGTAAAGCAAGCTGGTAATTCCTCCCTTAATTGGGTTAGGAAAAAGTTTCAAAGTCAGAAATACTCAGGTATTTCTGATACTCGTAACAAACATTTTTTTACAAAAACTTAAATTTTAAAATGGTAACAGATCCAGTAGCAGATTTCCTTACACGTATCCGCAATGCGCAAATGGCCCGTCATCGTATCGTTGAAATTCCTGCTTCAAATGTGAAGAAGCGTATTACAGAGATACTTTATGAAAAAGGGTATATTCTTAAGTATAAGTTTGAAGATGACAACAAGCAGGGTGTTATCAAGATAGCTTTGAAATATGATGCCCAGACTAAAGATCCGGCTATTAAGTCTTTAGAGCGTATTAGTCGTCCGGGTCTTCGCCAGTATGCCAAGCCTACGGATATTCGTCGTGTTCAGAACGGATTAGGTATCGCTATCGTGTCTACTTCAAAAGGTTTAATGACCGATAAAGAAGCGCGTACACAGAATGTTGGTGGTGAAGTAATGTGCAGTATTTATTAAAAACGAAATTCCGATGTGCTTTTGCACGTTTGTTTTATAAAAGGCCGGCAATATTAAGTTCTCTATACGGTAACTGAAAGCGGCAGATTGAATAATAACTTTTTAACTAATAAATTTTATGTCTCGTATAGGTAAAAAACCAGTTACATTAATTAAGGGCGTTACAGCATCTGTATCATCTGCTAATGAATTGAAAGTAAAAGGACCAAAAGGTGAATTGACCCAGGCAATCGACAGGGATATCACTATTAAGATAGAAGGCGATCAGCTTTTAGTTGAACGTCCTACTGACCAGATCCGTCATCGTGCTTTGCATGGTTTATACCGCTCTCTTATCGCCAACATGGTAACTGGTGTTACTACAGGTTTTAAGAGAGAGCTGGAACTGGTGGGTGTGGGTTATCGTGCTGCCGTTACCGGTAACATTATTGACCTCGCGCTTGGTTTTTCGCACAACATCATATTTGAACTTCCAGGTGAGATAAAAGCTTCTGCAACTGCTGAAAAAGGACAGAACCCAAGGATTATACTTGAGTCTAACGATAAGCAATTGTTAGGTGCTGTTGCAGCAAAAATACGCAGCCTTCGTAAACCAGAACCATACAAGGGTAAAGGGGTACGTTATTCTGATGAAATCGTTCGTCGTAAAGCTGGTAAATCTGCTGGTAAGTAATAAAGTAACAGTTGGTCGTTTACAGTTGGCAATTTGCAGACTGATAAACTGGCTAACCGGAAAAAAAGTAAATAAATAAAAAGTAACTCCGGTAGCTCCCGATAAATCGGGAAGCCCGTAAAACAGAGATAAAATGTCACAAGATCCAAAAGTAATCCGCCGTCAGAAATTACGCTGGCGCATACGTACTAAACTTCATGGTACTGCACAAAAGCCAAGGCTTTCTGTTTTCCGCAGTAACAATGATATTTATGTACAGTTGATAGATGATAATTCAGGGACTACCCTTGCAGCATCAAGTTCACGTGAAAAGGATATAGTAGCGCTGGGTGGTAATAAGGTTGCAAAATCTTTGAATGTAGGGAAGTCATTAGCGCAGAAAGCTAAAGCTGCAGGTTTTGATGCATGTATTTTTGACCGTGGAGGTTATCTTTATCATGGCCGCGTAAAAGCAGTTGCTGACGGAGCGCGTGAAGGAGGATTGAAATTCTAAATTGAAATTCAGTTTCTTTGAAACTGAGCCAGATAAAATGAACAATTAATATGTGTATTATTGGCCGGAAGCCATGTACACATCAGCTAATAAAAAAATAAAATGGCGAATACACAAATCAGTCGCATTAAGGGCGGAGACCTCGAACTTCATGAAAAAGTAGTGTCTATCAATCGTGTGGTTAAGACTACGAAAGGTGGCCGTGCATTTAGTTTCTCAGCACTTGTAGTTGTAGGAAATGGTGCAGGTGTTGTAGGACACGGACTTGGAAAAGCTAAGGAAGTTCAGGAAGCTATTACCAAAGGTATAGATGATGCTAAGAAAAACCTCATCAAGGTTCCGGTTATGCATGGCACTATTCCTCACGAGCAGTTGGCTAAAGAAGGCGCAGCTAAGGTGATGATCAGGCCGGCAGCACATGGTACCGGTGTTATTGCCGGAGGCAGCATGCGTGCTGTGCTTGAAGCAGCAGGTATTACCGATGTGCTTTCCAAATCACTCGGTTCAGCTAATCCTCATAACGTGGTAAAAGCTACATTCACTGCGCTTTCAATGCTGCGTGAGCCTATTAAAGTTGCTAAAGACCGTAATATCAGCCTTAAAAAGGTGTTTAACGGTTAAATTACAAACCCGCTTCGGCGGGTATTTTATACTTACTTTTTGAATTGAATTGATATGTCAAAGATAAAAATTACACAGGTTAAAAGCGGAATTGACCGCATGGAGCGCCAGAAGCGGACGCTTAGGGCATTAGGCCTGCGCCATGTATTGCATACTATTGAAGTTGAGGCTACTCCTCAGATCTTAGGTATGGTTAATGCTGTACATCATTTGGTTAAGGTTGAAGATGGCACTGGCCGTATTATGACTCAATCAAATTTCGTTTCAGGCAAATAAGATTGTCCTGAAATTTTAGTTAGAAAAAATTGAAATAAGTATAATAATTTAGTTAACTGATTTGCGAGCGGTTACAAATTCCGCGCAAGTTCAAAAATTGTAAATAATGCAACTGCACAATCTGAAACCTGCAGAAGGTTCAACAAAAAAAGGAAAACGTATTGGTCGTGGTGAAGGTAGCGGACATGGTGGTACTGCTACTAAAGGTAACAAAGGACAGCAGGCCCGTACTGGTTATCAGTCTAAAAGAGGCCATGAAGGTGGTCAGATGCCAATTCAGCGCCGCATGCCAAAGCGTGGATTTATCAATCCATTCCGTGTTGAGTATAAAGTGTTCAACCTTGGACAACTTGATTTCCTTATAGAAAAATATGAGTTAAAGGAATTTACTCCTGATGTATTGTACATCAATGGGTTGATTAACCGTACCGACCTTGTTAAGATTTTGGGTAATGGTGAGGTTAAGTCAAAAATTGCTTTTAAAGTTAACGCGGCAAGCGCAAAAGCTAAAGAAGCTATTGCCGCTGCCGGAGCAACTATAGAGATTCTTTAGAATAAGCGGTCATTTTTTGGTAAAATGGCTCTTTTATCGTTTATTCGCATTTCATTTTGATTAACAACAGTTCCTGTGAAGAAATTTATTGATAAGCTAAAAAATATCTGGAGCATTGACGAACTTCGTAAGCGTATTCTGTATACCATTATGTTGGTATTGGTTTACCGTGTAGGTTGTTACATTGCATTGCCAGGTATCAACCCATCCAGGCTAAGCGACCAAAATGGTCCAGGCGGTATTCTTGGTATTCTGAACATGTTTGCAGGTGGTGCATTTAGTCGTGCATCCATTTTTGCATTAGGCGTTATGCCTTACATCTCTGCATCTATCTTTATGCAACTTGCCGGTATCGTTATACCACAGGTAGCTAAAATGCAGAAAGAAGATAGCGGAAGGCGTAAAATCAATCAGTATACCCGTTACCTTACAGTTATCGTTACTGCATTCCAGGCAAGTGCCTATGTAGCTTATCTTCGTTCTCCTTCATATGCCCAGGCATTGGCTCCCGATTACAGTCCTTATATGTTCTGGTTATCAACCATCATCGTGTTGACTGCCGGTACCTTGTTTGTAATGTGGTTAGGTGAAAAAATAACTGACAGAGGAATTGGAAATGGTACTTCGTTGATTATCATGGTTGGTATACTTGCTCGTTTCCCTCACTCTATCGTTCAGGAGTTCAGTGCAAAGAACCTTGGCGGCGGTGGCGGTCTGCTTATCTTCCTTATTGAGTTGGCTCTTCTTATCGCAATCATTATTGGTTTGATATTGCTTACACAGGGTGTTCGTAAAATACCATTAAACTATGCCCGCCGTATCATCGGTAGCACAAATGCTGCAAATGAAATAAGCGGTACACGTGATTTCATTCCATTAAAGGTTAACTCTGCAGGTGTAATGCCAATCATCTTCGCTCAGGCAATGATGTTTATCCCTACAATTTTCACAGGTTTTGCTACCAACGAAAAAGCTCAGGGATTTGTACATGCACTTTCCGATAACCGTTCTTTGTGGTACAACCTTATTTATGCAATTATGGTAATTGCCTTTACTTATTTCTACACTGCGTTGATCTTCAACCCAACAGAAATGGCTGATAACCTGAAGCGTAACAACAGCTTTATTCCAGGTGTAAAACCAGGTGAGCCAACTGCAAATTACATAGCTACCATTATGGATCGTATCACTTTGCCAGGTGCATGTTTCCTGGCTATCGCTGGTATCCTTCCGGGTCTGGCTACATTATTAAATGTTACAAGTGGTTTCGCATCATTCTTCGGTGGTACTTCAATGTTGATCGGTGTGGGTGTTATACTCGATACACTGCAACAGGTTGAAAGTTATCTGTTGATGAACCATTATGACGGTTTGATGAAAACCGGTCGCATAACCGGTCGCACTGCAACCGCTCCAACTAAAGCAACAGCATAAATTTGAAAAAGGTATCTGCTTCAGGTACCTTTTTCAATTATACTCTGGATTAGTTTTGTTTACTGATTTTTAGCTAATGATACATATACGCAGTAAAGACGAAATTGAGTTAATACGTAAAAGTGCTCTAATGGTTTCTGCCACCTTAACCGAGGTGGCAAAATTTTTAAAGCCCGGTATTAAAACCATCACCATTGACCAGATGGCCGAGACTTTCATCCGTGATAACGGAGGAGTTCCGTCTTTTAAAGGTTACCATGGTTTCCCCTATACTTTATGCATTTCGGTGAATGAAGTAGTGGTACATGGTTTCCCCGGTAATTATGAGTTGAAGGATGGAGATATTATCTCTGTAGACTGTGGTTTTTACAAGAATAGTTACCATGGCGATTCGGCTTATACCTTTGCTATTGGTAATGTTAAGCCTGAAGTGCTCCAGTTGCTTAAAGTGACCAAGGAATCTGTTTTTCGTGGTGTAGCACAGGCAAAAGAACACAACCGTGTTGGCGATATATCTTTTGCCGTTGAGAATTATACATCCAGGGAAAATCCGTATGGCGTTGTGCGCGAATTGGTAGGACATGGTGTTGGCAAGGAACTGCATGAAGATCCGCAGGTGCCCAATAATGGCAAACGTGGAGATGGTAAAAAACTGAAAGAAGGTATGGTGCTGGCTATTGAGCCGATGATCAACCTGGGTACAAGGGAAGTATATACGCTTGATGATGGCTGGACGGTTGTAACCAAGGATAAAAAGCCTTCAGCCCATTTTGAACATACTACGGCAGTAAGGAGAAATGCCGGTGAGCCATTATCCAGTTTTGCGGTTATTGAAGCAGCAGAAATAGCCAATCCGGAGCTTAACAGCAGCTATTATAATTTCAACGTAGATACCACTGCCCTATAATTTTATTTATAGGTATAGGCGTTTAGATCGCAATAATGTAGCTTTGCCTTATGGAGAGGCGAATTACCTTTGCAGGTGTGAATTCAATTATGTTCCACCAACGGTTTAAAACAGACGACGACTGTCTGGAATATTTATCCGGCGT
>CAIUZK010000159.1 GCA_903903635.1 uncultured Bacteroidota bacterium | reverse complement strand
CTCCCACCATCTTACTCGTTCTATTCCATTTTTATTTCGTTGCAAAAGTCTTTAAATAATTCATTATTCGCAGATTTTACGCCTCATAAAAAAGAAATATAACTTCGCAATATGGTGGAACTTATTTCGTCAACGTTCCTAACAGACCTTTTCCGGTCCAACGGATTAAGCAGTACCCGTCATTTTACAGATACGCTGGAGATGCGCTTCCTAGATGGAACCGCATTCCTCAACAATTTGACAACTAAACAAGGTTGGCTCTCTTCCTGGATCGACCTGATTCCGGCTGATCTCCCCGAAGCCTTCTTCAGCACGCTGGAAAACAACCTGAATGATTATGCCGCCATACACAACGGCCTCACCCTTATTGTGCCCATGGCCTATATGGAATTCAGTAAAAACGATAAGACAAATTTAAACAAATCTCTTTCATCCTAAATCCAGATACATGGCTTTTGCAGATTTCAGAAATATACAACAGGCTAAAGGATCGTATAGCTGCGGAGGTTATGCACTTGCAGCCGCCCTTTGCAACCTTACCCCAACAAACCAATTGCCCACTCAACTTAAAGAAGCTAAAGCACTGGAAACACAAGGTCTTAAAGGTTATAACAGGGCTTACGATCCGGGCATTTTCAGCAAAGAGAGCCTTACATCATTTGCCGAAAGTATCTACAAAATAACCGGCAATCTGGAATTGGTTTACAACCAATACAGCGCTATTTACCAATACTACCATCCTGCCACTAGTTCACCTTCTGCCCTTGTGCATGTAGCTTCATTGTTCGACAACACCGGGCAACGAATTTCATTCAACTTCATCAACAACAGCATAGGTAAAATCGTTTATTCCTCCATGGCTGTTGAGCTAAACGATGATGAGATTCGCCTGTTTGATGCTGAAATAATGCTAATGGGTGAAATCAAAATAAACGAACAGGATAATTACCAACCACCCACTACCTCACAGACGCACTTAATACTTGTAAACAGAGGATTGCACTGGATAGCTATTAACCACAACCAGCTTTACGACCCCGAAACCGGCTACCTTGGTACCTACATAATCTCTCCTGATAATCTCACTCTAAACCTTACAGAGGATTTTGAAAACAAGAAAGAACAATACGACATCTCCGGTATGTGGATACAAATGGGATAGAATCACTTCAAAACCTTGAATCAAAAATGCTATTAGCCACTGCTGCGAGGTAACAGCAACAATAGCTAATAGCATCACATACAATAATCCAAAAAAAATTATTGTTTCAAAATCCTTCTGGTCTCAGAAAATGATCCGGCCCTTAGTGTACAATAATAAATACCCGATGGCAAATTACCCGGCTGGAACGGATAACGCTGCTCTCCTGCATCCATAACCTCATCAGCCAGTGTCTTAACCGTGCGGCCCATCTCATCCATCACGATCAGGTTGACATGTGCCCTCTCTTTCAGATCAAACCTTATAGTGGTTTGGTTACTGAAAGGATTGGGATAATTCGTAAAATTAAATCCGGGGTCAGCCCTGGCAATATCCTTAACACCATTTACATCCGACACTTTTGTTATGTGCGATGAATAAATACCATTGGCATGAGTAGCTATAACCACCAGCCCATCTGTCGAACGGTAATCTATCATATCCACAACGGCATTACCTATCGAATTTGTTCCCTGCTGCACCCAAACTGTACTGTTGCCGTTGAGCAGGCTTGTGGCAAACAAACCCACACTGGTTCCTACCATATACACGGTTCCGTCACTTACAGGTATTATAGTTGCCCATCTTATAGACGGAGCATTGGCTGCGTAAAGGTTACCAGCGGCCCTGACCCAGGTAGTCCCCCCATCTGTTGTATAAAATATACTGTAAACATTGTAGTTTGAAAACGTAACCATTACATTATCCGCATTCCTTGGATCAACCGCTATACTGCTCACTGTTCCGGTCGGAAAAAGTGTGTTATTGGTAATTTCCCTGGCCTTATGTGTGCCGATATTGGCACTGTCTATCCTGAAAAGCCGCTTGTAATTAGTACCATAATATACACGGTTGGCAGGTATTTTGGAAACTGCAACTGCCGTAATCGTTGTGTCATAAATATTGGTCATCGACGAGTCTGCAAACTTCACCCAATTGGTCGAAATGGTATCCCAGTTTCTGGCATAAGGTATGCCGGCAAGGTTATTATTACGCCACAAAAATTTACCCCCTGCCATGTACATAATGTTATTGTTATTCGGATCCAGTGTAAACGGATTAATGAACATATAGCCACGTCCGCCTATTGGGTCTATCCTGGCAAAACTGTCCACATTGCCCGAATTATCCAGCTTGCCACGCATTATCTTTCCACTCTGTATACTGAAATAATAGGCCGCGCTGTTGTCGGCAATAGCGCAGAACGAACCATCACCACCCCTTGGTGTCACCCATGGTGTATGCAGGTTGGTCGAGTTGGTAAACCAGCTACCATTATCCTGTGCGCCGCCTATCACTATATCGCTTGTACTTGCATGATCAATGGCGCAAGTGTAAAACATGGAAGTCAGGTAACCATTGTTGAGCGATGTCCACAATATACCTGGCACTGTATTATCGTTGGTATAAAACACCCCTCCATCATTCGAAGACAGCATATGGTTGGGGTTGCTCGGGAAAAACAACAACTCATGCTGATCGGGATGGTGGTTCAGGTAGCCATTTATCACCGGCAGACTTCCACCCTCCTCATATCCGCCAAGGAAGGTAGTCTGCGTATTATCTGCAAATCCATTGGTAGACCGGTATAGATTGGTACCACCTAGAAACACTACGTTGGTATCATTGGGTTTCACCTTTACCACCAGGTCATAAGACCCCTGACAGGTAAACTTATCAAACATACCTCCCGCTGAGGGTAGATTTGCCGACCTGTCCTGCCATGCGCCACCGGTTCCGCTACCATCGCCCGACACATAACGGTATTTCCACAGGCTGTTCCATTCTACTGTACCTACAAAATTGGTATCAGGCATTCCGGCATCCGGCGTATTACCTATAAAATAAACCTGGTTTTCATCCATCGGACTGATACCAATCTTTACCCTGTTGTATTTCACAGGGAAACCTGCTGGCGTAATATTGGCAAAGGTTATACCATCAGTAGATCTGTATATCCCAGCGTGCGACCCGGCATACACGCCATTAGCATAACTACTGATTGTTGCATATACCACCCCTGTTTTAGATACAGCCACATCGGTAAAATAAGAATCCGAACCGCCAAACGAACCTAATACCAGGTTCCAGGTTGCGCCACCATCAGCCGTCCTCCATATGCCACCATACGAGGCCACATAAACAACTGCTGCAGTATCGGCAGGGCTTGTAGCAATATTCCAGGTCACTTCCGACCAGGTAGTAAAACTTGATGAACTAGTACCTACCGTTGTCGGTAATACTGTCCAGGTAACACCATTATCGGTAGATTTATAAACACCGTTGCCCTGGTAGTAAGCCCCGTTTCCACTGGCCGATGCGCCATAGGCTTCTCCTGTTATGTAATACCAGGTATTGGTATGGCCGACACGTGTATCCTGTGCCAGACCCGATACACTTTTCAACTGTGTGCTTGGGTTTACAGGCGCCCACGATGCGCCCTTATCTGCAGAGCGCCACATACCACCTGAGCAAGAACCTGCCAGCAAAATGTTTTCATTGTTCACATCAATGCCCAATGCCCTTGTTCTGCCACCCACATTCCATGGGCCACGTTGCTGCCACGCCAGATAGGAAGTTGCAGTTGATTTCGCATAGGCCAGATTACCATCATTCGGCAAGGTGGCCGCAAACGCCAGTTCCTTTGCTCTTATATGGTCGGGAATCCTTCCTGTCGCAGGGTCATGCAGCAATGTCCATTCATATTTCGCCCTTGCCTCTGCATCATCATCGGTGCCCAGGGCATCAGCATCCCCCAGAAAAAGATGCTGGCCACCAGGTTTACTTTGTGCCCCCGACATAATATAACCGGCAGCTATAATAAATGCCGCAATAACAGGAATGTAGAGTTTTCTCACTATGGCTTGATTTTAAGGATATGAAGGTACTAATGTTATGGCATTAGGCAAAAAGGCGGCAAACCAGTTAAAAAACACATATGTAACTACAAACTCAGCAGACCCATTTTATAAAGTCCGTTAACCGGTTTATTGTCCCAAAACAGCTCAAAATCCTCCAGCCCGGCCTGTTCAAAATTATCCTTTACTTCCTTGTAGGTCATAACGCGGGTGTTGTGCACAGATAGTTGTTCCAGCATTTCGGCCAGCCATTCTCCCTGCTTTTGATCTACCTTTATGTTCAGTGTTTCCATCTTTCCCTGAAAGGTCAGCGATGCCATCTCCCACTGATTGCCCTTCTTCGATTTTATGAATGGTTCCACCAGCGGCTTCTTTCCCAGCCACACAATTTTCGCATTGGGGTTGGGTGCGTTATACTCCTCTTCATTCAGTATCTTTTCTATAAAATCAGGTGCGACCCTTGTTTTGGGCACTTTCACTTCAAACCACTTTTGCAGCGGATAATCAAAACAGGCGCCATGCATATAGTTCAGCAGCGACTTTTTAAGCCCGTCCGAAAACGACTCATGGTCTGCCCCGGTTGGATCCTCATATACAAGGTCATTATTGGCAAATGTCCCTGTTTTATTATCCACTCTTTTCACCCCAAACTGCTCCGGGTTCATACCTACCGGACTATGTGCTGTCATGGCAAAATGATGCCAGAAAGCCGATTGCATGATCCCTGCCTGAAACATTTGCCGCACCATTTCCAGCGAGTCTATGGTCTCCTGCGCCGTCTGTGTCGGAAATCCATACATCAGGTAGGCATGCACCATGATCCCCGCCTCGGTAAAGTGTTTATTCACCCTCGCCACCTGGGCTACTGTTATCCCTTTTTGTATCAATTCCAGCAGCCGGTCCGATGCCACCTCCAGCCCACCCGATACTGCGATACAACCCGATGCCTTCAGCAAAAAACACAGGTCCCGGGTAAAGCTTTTTTCAAACCTGATATTGGTCCACCAGCTTATGGTTATTTTCCGGCGAATTATTTCCAGTGCGAGGGCACGCATCAATGCAGGCGGAGCAGCCTCGTCCACAAAATGGAACCCTGTCTGCCCCGTTTGAGCCACTATGGTTTCAATCCTGTCGCAAAGCACATGCGCTGCAAGTGGCTCATACAGCTTTATATAATCAAGCGATATATCGCAAAAAGTACACTTACTCCAGTAGCAGCCATGAGCCATGGTTAGTTTGTTCCACCGGCCATCGCTCCACAGGCTATGCATCGGGTTCACCACCTCTATGGCCGAGATATATTTATCCAGCAGCAGGTCGCTATAGTCAGGCGTGCCCACATCGCCCTGTTTATAATCGGCACACGATTGGTTATTGATATAAGTTACAACGCCGTCCACCAGCACAAATGTCCTTTTCAGCCCATCAGGCCCTATCGTTCCATTGATGTACTTCAACAGATTTTCAATTGGCGCTTCGCCATCATCCAGCGATATAAAATCGAAGAACTCAAACACCCTTACATCGGCCAGCGACCTCAGCTCCGTATTCGCAAAACCGCCCCCCATCACCACTTTCACACCAGGGTAGTGTTTTTTTATCCATTGCCCGCATCGGAAAGCAGCATACAGATTCCCCGGAAACGGAACCGATATCGCCACCATTGCAGGCTGCACATCCGCAATTCTCCTGCGCAGTATATCCAGCAGTATAGTATCTATATAAGTATGGGTTTGGTTCAGCGCGTCATACAACTCATCAAAACTATTTGCCGACCTCCCCAACCGCTCTGCATACCTGCTGAAACCAAAATGAGGGTCCACACATGCCGCTATCAGGTCCGACAGGTCTTCCAGGTACATGGTAGCCAGGTGCCTGGCCTTATCCTGCACCCCCATACTCCCGAAAGCCCACACCAGGTCATCGATCTGTGCAAAACGGGAAGCCTCCGGCAAAAAGTTGCGCTTGCAAATCAGGTGGGCAAGTGTAGGATTTTTTCCCTGCAAAAAATCAACTACCTCATCAATCGTATTAATATAGTCCTCCCTCAGCGCAATGATCCGCTGCATATTCCCCGAAAGGTCATTTTGTTCACCCCCACTGATCCTCCCAAACAACCGCTCCAGCCCCTTCCCCGAAAACAACTCCAATATAACCTCAATCCCCAGATCCGCCTGAAATGAACTAATCCCCTTAGTATTCAAAAACCCCTTCAAATAAGCGGTAGCAGGATATGGCGTATTCAATTGCGTAAACGGCGGAGTAATCAAAAATACAGTTGCGCTCAAAAGAAGGATGTTTGTGCAAAAATATTGTTTATTGTTGGGAATGGGGATACATTAATAAGAGGGATTTGCCTTGCTTATCCAAGGAATTCTATCAATAATTACCTTATCCATGCGAAGTATACCGTTCTGTTCTTACTGCATCTACTTCCCGGGTTATCTCTTCCAGTGATGGCGGATTACTTTTGGCCATTGCCCTTATTTTCTTTACCGCTTTCAAAAACTCATCTCCTTTTCCCTTCTTAATAGAAATTAATTTCATTTCCGCTAATGTCTGAAGCAGTACCTCCACTTTTGGATTGAGTATGTTTACCTGTAAAGTATTCATGGTATAAATATACGATTAATATGGCTGCTAATAATTAGTTGTAAATCCTCACAAATCAGGCAAGAGCCAGGGTTATTTAGCATACTTCTGGTATACTTTGGCAGGGTAAGATATGCAATTGCGTAAACGGCGGAGTAATCAGAAATACAGTTCCGCCGTTGCAGGTGTTCCTCTCCTGCAACCTCATGCCGGGCACTCGCATAAAGTACCCATAACTTACCCTCCCTCTGCGGGCCTCACTTATTGTAACCAACCAAACCACAGAGGCATTTGCCTATTCGGGGCTAAACACAGCACATAATAAATCCATTATTCTTCGTATTTTTGTTATGACAGTATAAAATCAATTTTAAAATGCAAATGAAATTTAATCGTTTCTCTGATTTTGACAGCCTCAAGTCTGCAAAGAATACGATAAAGAGTTCAAAACAGTCAACTCAGACAACCCATGATGAGTTGAAGGCCATGGCATTGATTTTAAGAAAATCTATTAGAAAGGCCCCCTCGTTCCCGTTTGCAATCAAAATGCACCAGTAGTGCGTTTGCACTTACCCATGCCATTATAACCTTACTCCTGTGCCCCTTGTATTTTCCTTCGTGCCCTTGTGGTAAAATTTAACCACGCAATATTACGAGGCCATTATAATCTTAGTCCTGTGCACCTTGTGTTTCCCTTCGTGCCCTTGTGGTAAATTTAACTACACAATATTACGAGGCCATTATAACCTTACTCTTGTGTCCTCCTTGTGTTTCCCTTTGAGCCATTGTGGTAAATTTAACTACAAAATATTACAAGGCCATGATAACCTTACCTCAGTGACCCTTGTGTTATCCTTTCCCGCCGTTACAGGTGTTCCTCACCTGCATCCTCCCGCAGGGCACTCGCATAAAGTACCCATCGCTTACATTGCGACTCTGCGTGCCTCATTTATTGTACCCAACCAAACCACAGAGGCATTTGCCTATTCGGGCAATGTCATTAACTTAAGCAACCCCGGTATCTCCCAGGGTACATTCGACCCACTACGGGGTCGGTCTTTACGTCTGTTTTCCGCCAGTTTCACTGGCGGCTACAAACATTGAAGTCCTACGGACTTCCTTAAGTTAATGACATTGCCCATTCGGGGCTAAACCCAGCACATAATAAATCCATTATTCTCTCTTTGGTTTTACGAAGCGGTTTATAATTATTAACTTGCTTAGCTAACAAGCAGGAATTATGCCGCCGACTGCATTTATCGCTATATCAATTATCATTATTAACCTGGTGGTTTCCTACCAGGGGCTGAGAAGCGCAGCTTTCTTTGACCGGTATTCATTCAACGTTGAAAATATACTGGTGAACAAGGAGTATATAAGAATGGTAAGTTCGGGTTTTCTGCATGTGAGCTGGCTGCACCTTTTCGTTAATATGATCTCCTTTTATCTTTTCAGTAATATACTGGAGCTATACATGGGAAGCCTGCCATTTACTGTAGTTTATATTGCAGGGCTGCTGGGTGGCAATTTGCTGGCTTTACTTATACACCGCCATCATGGAGACTATAGCGCTGCGGGAGCATCAGGTGCAGTTTGCGGGGTTATATTTGCAACCATTGCTTTATTCCCGGGTATTAATATCTTTCCGTTTATGATTCCGTTGCCCATACCGGGATGGATATTCGGGTTGGCATATATTCTTTATTCCATTTACGGTATAAGGTCGAAGGCAGATAATATAGGGCATGAAGCGCATTTGGGAGGGGCCCTTGTAGGCATGTTTACAGCATTGGGTTTTCATTATACGGCATTTGCCGATAATCTGTTTACGATCTCCATTATCAGTGTGCCTGCGCTGTTTTTTATGTACTTTATATTGAAGAGGCCACAGGTTTTGTACGTGGATAATTTCTATTACAAAAACCACCCCAATGCAACAATCGATGACAAGTACAACATAGAAAAAGCAGAGCAGCAGCAGCATATTGATGCCATACTGGAAAAGATACATCAGAAGGGGATGAAGAGCCTGACAAAGGCAGAAAAGGAGCAATTGGACAAGTACTCTAATTCGCAGTAGCCATTGTTTACCGATCAATGATAATTTATATAACTGATAGGTTTAAACCTACCTATGTTCTATTCGCCAATTATGGAAGATCGAATTGCCGGTAGAAATAATTTACAAATAGGAGCACAATGTTAAGCCCTTTTATGGTTTCGACAGTATTGAAATTTTATAGTGGGCTTTGCCCACGGGCATGCATATTTTAGTCCTTCGGACTTTTGTCTAAATTGGATGATTTATTGAAATACCATTAGAATTCGAAAATTATACCGAGAGATGGTACAACTGTCTTGCTGGCATTCTTAAGCAATACCGGTATCGCATTTGAGCCATCGGGCCGGAGCGCTTTACCATCGGTGGTTGCGTAGCTGTTATCCGTATTTCTTTTGAAGGTGTAATAATCGGGGTTAATGTTCTGTGAGCCTGCTGCGTTTTGAATATCGAAATAGATATCAAGGGTTGATTTTTTGAAGTTGATCTTCTTATCAATCCGGAGGTCTAACTGATTGAATAAAGGTAGTCTTGATTGATTGTAGCGGGAGTAGTCAAGCACACCATGGCCGGTGGTGGTGTAATTGAGCTGAGATGCAGCAAGATCGAAGGGAGTGTAGGGCGTGCCGCCGGAGAGCCTGTATTTTGCGCCAATTTCCCAGCCCTTGCCGAATTTACGGCCAAGTATCAGGGACAGTAAATGGCGGGCATCCCATGAGGATGGAATATAGGTGTTACTTACACCTGAAAACTCGCTCCAGAACAAGGTGTAAGATGCAGTAATAAAGAAGTTCTTAACCAGTTTCTGTTGCACAAATAATTCTATACCATAGGCATCTCCATTGCCTGAGCTGGAAATCCTTTCGTTGCCAATGGAGCCATAACCGGCACCTTCGTTGGCAAGTGAAATGCCATTTGTAAGAGAGACAGGGTAGTTGGCATATTTTTTGTAGAAGCCTTCCAGCGTTAGCCTAAGAGAACCAGTGGGTAGGTATTCGATGCCTGCCACATAATGATCGCAGAGGATGTATTTATTGTCTTTATTGGTGTAGTTACCCAGGCTGTCTTTATAGCCAAGAATGGTATAGACAGGAAGCTTGGCATAACGGCCTATGCTGGCATTGATATTGAAGCGGGGATTGAGCGACCAGGATGCAGTAAACCTGGGTGAAATAGCGTTGACAGGATTGTTGCCGTCATCCAGGAAATTGTTCATGTCGGTGCGGACGCCGAGGGAAAGCGATAGTTTATCGTCGAAGAATTTATGATTGACAGCGCCAAACAATCCGTAACGGGCAAAAGCAATACCGGAGTTATAATTAATGCTGAAGGAAGGCTGAACCAGATTACCTGAAGAATCTAAAATCTGTTTGCGCACTACTGCATACAGATTATTGTCATACTGCACATATTGGGCTGCAGCACCGTAACTAAATTTCCAATTGCCGATGAATTTGTTTACCTCGAAGCGCAGTTTATTTTCGGTTTCGGTAGAGTTTAGTTTGTAGGTGCGTTTGCTCTCATTGCCAAAATCGGCATCTTCAAACTGGTCGAGCTTATTGTTAAATACGTTGCGACTCAGCGTTACCGTATAGAAGCCATGGTCGATCAACTTTTTAAGTGAGAGGCCGACGGTATAACTCCATTGATTGATGAGGGGGAAGGAGCGGATGATATATTCGTTTTCGAGACTGTTTTTTTTGGGTACGGCAAATGAGAATTTGTCGATGGAGCCGATACCTAATGTGGTGAGGGTTGTTTTGCTGTTGATCTTGCGGGTAACCTTGTATTGGAAGTCCCAATAGTCGGGGCGTATAGGCAGATCAATCAACTGGAAGAAATAAGACAGGTAAGATTTGCGGGCTGAAGCGAGGAAAGTGGTTTTGGAGTCGATAGGGCCTTCAAGGGTTCCTGCTATTTCGGTACTGCTGATACGGGCGTTGGCCTGCAATTTGTCGGGGTTGCCATCTCTTTGTTTGAACTGGAGCACAGAGCTGAGTGCATTATCATATTTGGCCGCAAAGCTACTGGTGCTGAGTGTGGCATCTTCGATAAAGGAAACGTTTAAAATGCCCTGGGCTCCGCCGGATGCTCCCTGTGTAGAGAAGTGATTGATCTGAGGCACTTCAACACCATCGAGATAGTACACATTTTCGCTTGGTGCGCCACCGCGGATGATCAGATCGTTGCGGGATGCGCCTCCACTTGTGCCACCAACACCGGGCAGGGCCTGAATAACTCTTGAGATATCGTAGTTGCCGCCGGGATTACTTTTAATCTCTTCGGCAGAAAGGCTCTGAACAGAGAGCGGTGTCTCCAGTTTTTTGCCGTAGGTGTTTGTTTTAACCACAACCTCGCTCAGACTGGAGTTTTTCTCGAGTTCAATGGTTACAATGTTAGCGTTACCATTGTTGATAACCAGGTTGAATAATGTCAAAGGTTTGTAGCCCACATATTGTACTACCAGATTGTAAGTTTTGGGCGGTATGTTGGAGAGTTTAAATTTTCCAGAAGTATCGGTCGGAGCGCCAAAGGTGGTATTCTCCAATGACACAATGGCTCCAATAATTAGTTCCTGGGTTTCTTTGTCTTTTACTGTTCCTATAATGCTACCGTTTTGCTGAGCGATGGAGTTGAAAGAAATCAGTAAAGTAAGCAGGAGCGAAAAGGAAGCGAAACATTTGGAATTGAAGTTTAATCTAAATGCCATAAATGATCAATATTGGAATTGCTTGGTTTTGAATAGTACAAAAATAACACTGTAATACCAAATGAGTATCAGATTATTAAATTGCCCTATTGAAAGGTGTGATTGAAAAATATATTTACTTGTGAAATATAGATAGTACCCACTTTGACACAAGGGACGCAAAGGATGCGCAAGGGTCACAAAGATGATTGTAATTTTAATAGTATGCGTTTTCGGGGACTCAAATTTATTATGAACTTAACCGGGGCGATAAAAACAATACAAACTGTCGGGTTTTGATTTTAATGCTTGTGCCCGAGTACGGCAGTGGATTTATTTATTTTACTTCAAATGCGCTGAGTTCTCTTAGGTCGGCGATTATTTTTTTACGCCATTCTTCCTGAATATCAATTTTCATACCGTGATTTGTAGCGATATCATAGTCTGACTGGTATTTGTCGGACTCGGTTTTTAGCTTTTGGTAAATCTGATTAATGTCGTTGCCCGTATTGGGGCTTCGTTTATGTGATGCACAATAGATGTTGAACTCCTTACGCATTTTACGGGCAAAAATTTCAACCACATAAAAATGCAATTGTTCATGTAATAGCAATTGTGCGGTCAGGTTGGCTTTGGGATCCTTCCAAGATTTTTGCTTGTCGAAAGAACAGGTAACTGTTACTGTAATTGTTCCATCGGCAGCATAATGGGTATTGTATCTGTAATCCCACCGGGTTTCGGCAGCATAGCCGTTGTGAGGGCATGGCCCCATAAAATCGGCCCATGTGAGCAGATAATCGGAGCGCCATGGGATAAGTTGGGCATTGCCGGCCAATGGGAATATCTGTGATAGGGTAAGTGTCAGCAAAAAGTAAATCAGCTTGCGTTTCATTGCTTATTGTATAGCAGTTAAGTTATTAGGACAATTTGGATCAGATGAATTGAATAATGCTCAAAACCCTCCATTGTATTTCCTTTTTGTTTTCAATCGTTGGCATATGTAGATTCAATTCAAGAAGTTCGATAATGGTACTGTGATGACCGCGAAAAGCGGTCTTGCGGTCTGACCGCAAGACCTGGTTATTTAATTAGTCTATCATTAATTTGCGCACCTGTGTAGCCTCTCCGGGTATCATGATACTTACCATGTAGATACCTTCAGCCAGATCGGGAAGCGGCAGCATAATGGTATTGTCACCTGCGTTTAATCTTTCAGATATTTTTAGAATTTCACCACCTTTAATGTCAGTAATAATCAGTTTGGCTTCAGTGCCGGGATAGCCAGGATTATGAATGTCAATCTTGCAATACTCCCTGCCCGGATTTGGATAAAGCTCAGAGATAATGAACTGGTCAGGATGCTGATTTATGATACTGTTGTTATGGGCGGCAGTATCTCTGCTGACAATTACGAACTGGCTGTTGAGGGCAGTGACAGAGTTATGAGATGTCCAGGTAAGGCTGCTGTTGTGCGATGCATAATTAAGTACTGCAGCGCTATCTAATTCAGTACCCCATGTATTTCCGAAGGCTCCGGTTGGCCTTGAAAAGAGTTTGAAATTGCCGGCTGTATAACCGGGATAAGTGATGTTTAGTCTTTTTAGCTGAATACTGTCGGGCTGTGTGAATGTGGCGTTAGTGCCATAATTATTTACAATGAAATAGCCCGGTACTGCAGGCCTGGTATCCGGCTTTGTGTCGGGATTGCACAGCAGGTGGAATGCTACAACTTCGCCATTGGGGTAGGTGCATGATGAGGGCAGATACATATTTACATCAGCAGCGGAAAAACTGTTTAGCCCTCCGGTATTTACAGCGGGATTCCTAAGCACACGGCCTGTGCCAACCGGGGCAGTAGATGTAACAATATTGGCTGACGGGACAAATGTGTTGAAGTTGGCCTTGACATCGTACAGATTACCGCTTACAATATCGTACTGGTTAAACTGGAAGTATTTTAAGAGACCTGTTTCGGTAGCAGGATTTGGTATCAGGTGCATTTTTTCCCTGACCTCATTCTGGCTGAGCGCATAATTGTAAAATTTAACCTCGTCTATTTTGCCATTATATTTTGAACCCTGGCCCGGATGGTCGTCGAAGTTGATGATAAACGGAGATTGGGATAGATCAATAACCGGCATGGCTGCATTATTGACCGTGTCGGGGATACCATTGAGGTACATGATAACACCGGTAGGGCTGTAAGTAAGTACTATGTAATTCCACTTGGTACTGTCGCAAATGAGGCTACTGGAATTGGAGTAGTTCACTGTACTATCGGTATAGCACAAAGTGAGGTTGGGTGTGTATCCATTGAATATGAAACCGAAGCCAAAACCGTAACCAGCAGATCCAGGATACAGATCGTGAGCTACCAATTGTGCAAAGCTGCTCTGGAGGCCCTTAGGCTGTGCCCAGCAGGAGATGGAGAAGTTGTTGCTGTTGATAGGGGCGATACCCAGATTAACAGTTTGACTGGTACCATTCAATTGCAGGCAAGTGCCCGCAACGGTATCAGGAGCGCAATGGTCGTCGCTAACAATTATCATGCTGTCAACAGTATGGGTATTTGTTTGCGCGAGTGAATTGGTAACAGTAAGCGAGACACTATAACTGCCAGCGCCGGGGTATAAAACTTTTGGAGTGCGTGAGGTAGTACTGCTTACCCAGGAAGAACCCGGAAAGGACCATGTTCTTGTAGCACCGGCATAGTCGTTCATGGAGTAGTCGTAAAAATATATGGTATCCCTTGCGCAACCAACATATTTCTTGTCGGCCATGGGTTGAGCCACAGGCGCTCCCTTGCTATATAGTGGAGATTCCCAAACACTGCAATTGCCGGCCAGGCGGATCTTGCTATCGCGGTAAAACAGCAGCGCCCCTTCCCTTGCTTCAAGGCTGGCAGGAAGCCCCGCGCTGAAGTCGATCCAGTCGGACATGGTGCTATCTCTGTAATATACTTTGGAAGGCCGTATATTGCTAACGGCGTATACACCACTTTTTGTGCCGCCCTGAAACTGCAGGAAGGCTACCTTCTTACCTGACAACGTTGTGCCGGTGATATTTGTCCATGTAGAGCCGCCGTTGAGTGATTTGAATACTTTATTTCCAGCAGATGCATTGGCCATACAAACGTATACTTCATTTTCGTTGAGTGGATTTACGGCAATATCTGCATTGTAGCTGGAATAGGTAACACCAAGGGTTATTGTATTCCATGTGGCACCAGCATCGGTTGATTTGTATATGCCATTATTGGTGCAAACATAGATAACCGATGGTTTGCTGCGGGCAATTTCGAAACGCCAGACCTTATTTCCATTTCCAAAATTGTGCAATGCGGTGTAAGATGCCCCGCAGTTGGAAGATTTCCAGAGGATACTGTCGTTGCCGGTATAGAAGACATTGGAGTAGCGAGGATCCACCACCAGTTTGCTGGAATAGAGGCCATAGTAATCGTCCTGGGGCCAGATAGTGTTTGGTACATCAGGAGCGCCATACTGCACATTGCCGGTAAGGGATGCGGGTAGTACCAGTGTGCCAATATCGCGGAAGCCGGCAGTGGATGAACGGCCATGGAAGACATGCCCTGTTGCATCTTCACCACCACCCAGCGACAGTGATTTGCCAGCTCCATAAGATTCGGAAATAGCAGTGTTGCCATTATGGTAACGGCCGCCAACAACAATATCTTCGTCCCAGCCCTGGCCGAATCCCCAGAAATCGGAAGCCCTTAGTCCATTATTGCGCACGGACCAGTTGGCCACATTGGTAAAAAAATCGCTGGAGTAATTTACGCCGCCATCGGTTGCAATATAAGCATCGCCACCAAGGGCTACTGCCTGCTGCAAATCGGGGTGCAGTCCGAAGTTGCCGTGGTAGCCACCCAGCGGACTGAAATTCAGTCCGCCGTCGGTAGATTTGTAAGTTGTGGTTGAGCCGACAATGACATCGTTGGCGTTGAGTGGAGAAACAACAATGCTCAGGTCGTAAAAGCCTTGGCCGTTGGACATACCAAGACCTGTAGTAGCTGAACTTCCGGTGAGGCCTGTAACCGTTGATGTTACCGTAATGCTCCAGGTAGAGCCTCTGTTTGTGCTTTTAAAAACCTTTGGAGCGGTGGCTCCCAGGTTGATGCAATAAATGTAGTTTGTGTTGGCCGCGGTGACACCAAGACGGGCTCCGGTAGTGTTTTCGGTGGATATTGATCCGGTAACATCAGTGAACGATGTTCCGGCATTTACAGAGCGAAGCATTTGGACCATACCAGCAGAAGTTGAGCCAACTACATACATAGTATCTGTACCGGTTGGGTTGATGGCCATGTCGTAGAGTGTGCCGGTGACGGTGCTGCCGGTAGCTGCAGTCCATGTGGTACCACCATTGTCGCTATAATAAACTGCTGTAGACCCGGTGATGAATACGCGGGCTGTGTTGCGATTGATTGCCAGGGCATTTCCGGTTCCTCCTGTGTAAGATGTAAGAACAGACCAAGTGGTTCCGCCATTGGTGGTTTTAAGTAATACATTGGCATTGCCATCGTAGGTGTAAACAATGTTTTCGTTAGTTGGGTCGATGGCAATGGAATTGGAACCGGCGCTTGATAATGAATCGCTTACTGATACCCAGTGCAGGCCTTTGTCGGCAGAACGGAAGAATGTACCGGTTTCGCTGCCTGCATAAAGAACAGATGGGTTGGATGGGGCAATTGCAATGCAGTATATATTGGCCTGGTGGTTTTCGAGATTGCCAGAAGGCGCACTATATGTTTGCGATGGGCCGAGGACGGTCCAGGCTGCGGCTGTGGTTGTTTTGTGCAAGCCACTGGTTTTATTAGTGTTCTGCTGGTTATCGATTGACTTCAGGAGTTCGTTTTTTGCATATTCAGGGTCGTATTGAATAGCGCCATCGGGTTGAATGAATGGAGCCATTTTGTTGCGCCAGCGGATATAAGCTGTGATATACGGATCTTCGGAAAAAGACTCATCCTCGTAACCTGAATGGCTTCCTGGTAAAGGTTTCGCCTGTTTCTCTTCTTTCTTACGGGTAAAATTATACTCCGCGACCATGGAGTCGATGGTAAACAGGTTGGGGCGCTGCCAATCGGTTTGTGCCACCCAGAAGGGAACAGGAATACCGGCGGGCAGATTGAATGGTGATTTATTCTGGGCGTAACTGGAAGAATTAGCAAAGATTGACAAAATTGCTGCTGCAAAAAACAGGCGGAATATGTTCATATGGAACAAATAAATAATTAAAATTGCTTTATGGTGATAAAGTTAATTATTTATTTGGTTAGTAGGTTTTGTGTGCTGACCGGCATGCAAAATCAGGCCTGGGGATAATGCTGGCCTGGGGAGATTATATATTATTAATTGGCGGGTTAATTTACCTTATCGAAACTGGTACTCAAGGTGCCACTCCTTATCAGTGAATTGATGTAGGCGGTATCGGTTCCACAGCCTTCCCAGTATTCGGTAAAAGGGTTGCAGTCTATGAGGCGTTTGGTAAAAAGAGAAGGGTAGAAATTGTAGTGGCATATTGTGTCATATTCGCCAAATCTAATAGAAGTAAAGGCATTTCCAAGCATCCTTTTCAAATAATAGCCATTGGCTAATGGTATAGGATGTTGGACATGAACATCGAGCACAAAAGGGTAGGCCAATACCTGTGTTTTGTCATCGCTGAGTTGCACGCTAATAAAGTTTGAATAATCGTATTTCGTTTTGTAGATAGTACAGGGATCGCTACTGCATAGTTTGCTGGATTGGCCGGTGATGGGGCTGCCGGAGCCGCCGGGGCAAAAGTTGGTGGTGGTTTGGTGTTTGGTGCAGGCGATGCAGGAAAGTAATGCGCAAGCCAGGATAAGATAGGAATATTTCATAAAATCAGATTGAATAGATTGTTAATAGATAATAACCGAATTTAATCTTAAATATTGTGTTGAACTGGAGGTATATTTTGATTGTTGTCTGGAAAGAAGATAAGGATGTGCAAGAACGAGGTTATTGATACATGGGTGCATTTTCCTGTTTACCTAAGGGAAAATGAACTGTACCCATAGAAATGAAAATGCCCCGGAAAGGGGCTTTCAGGATATTAGTATAAATGAAGTTTACTACTTAAGGTTTTTCTCAAGCTCTTTGTCGTACCAGTCGTTTTTGTTTTTTTCTTCTGCCTCCAGATCTTTAAGCATCTGGGCTTTTACTTTTTTTAGATCAGTTTCTTCGGTTTCTTTTTTTTCTCTGGGCAGCCTGTAATCAGGTATGTTTTTGATAATTCGTTTTCTTGTGGCCATTTCAAAATATTTAGGTTCTATAAATAGATTTTATGCGTTGTTTTTAACAGTGGTTTACCAAAAATAGGCAAAATTTCTGATGGTGGAATTTCAATTGTTAACATCATGAAAATTGATAGCTTTTAAAACTCAAATGCCTGCTAATAAACACCTTCTACTTTCGGGGAGCAATGAGGAGCAATGATTTTTGTAATTCAGCCTGATAATTGTGTAACAAGCCCCTTTGCAACACAGAATAACTTTGCCTGATTGAAAAAACATTGGCTGATAAACAATTAAAGCAATCTCAGGCATCATTTCTATTGCACATTATTGCCATTTAGGTTGATTAAAAGGAGAAGCATTTCTGTACATCAGCCTGTGAATTTTTCAATTGTTTTATAGATTTTAATTATCTGCACAGAAGGTAGAATTGGCCTAAAATTGCAGTGATTTTATACATTGAATTACTTTAATAAATTGAGTATGGAAAATAACACACCGCAAAGCACATCGGACAACAACGGGGCAGGCAAATGCCCGTTTTCTGGTGGTGCTATGAAACAAAGTGCAGGTAACGGCACCAGAAATCCAGACTGGTGGCCCAATCAGTTAAAGCTGAATATACTGCGGCAGAACTCATCTTTATCAAACCCGATGGGTGAATCCTTTAATTATGCTGAGGAGTTCAAAAGCCTGGACCTGAAGGCGGTTAAGAAGGACATCTTTGAACTGATGACCACCTCACAGGATTGGTGGCCGGCCGACTATGGTCATTATGGTCCGTTTTTTATCAGGATGGCATGGCACAGTGCGGGTACTTACCGTATAGCTGATGGCCGTGGCGGAGCAGGCGAAGGAATGCAGCGTTTTGCGCCACTCAACAGTTGGCCAGACAATGCCAACCTCGATAAGGCGCGCCTGCTGCTCTGGCCTGTAAAGAAGAAATACGGCAGAAAGATTTCGTGGGCGGACCTGCTGATCCTGACAGGCAATTGTGCACTGGAGTCGATGGGTGTAAAAACGTTTGGATTCGGAGGAGGGCGTGAGGATGTATGGGAGCCAAAAGAGGATGTGTACTGGGGTAATGAAAAGGAGTGGCTTGCCGATGGACGGTACACTGGTGATCGTGAATTGGAGAACCCGCTTGCGGCTGTGCAAATGGGACTAATCTATGTGAACCCGGAAGGCCCCAACGGGAATCCTGATCCGCTTGCTTCGGCTATTGATATCCGGGAGACTTTCAAGCGCATGGCCATGAATGATGAAGAGACTGTAGCATTGATAGCCGGTGGTCATGCCTTTGGCAAAACACATGGCGCTGCAGAACCAGGTAAGTATGTGGGCAAGGAACCGGCGGCGGCAGGCATAGAAGAGCAGGGCCTGGGATGGAAAAATACTTTCGGAAGTGGAAACGGAGATGATACGATAACGAGCGGACTGGAAGGGGCCTGGTCGGCAACACCAACCAAGTGGAGCAACAATTTTTTGAAAAATCTGTTTGGTTACGAATGGGAGCTGACCATGAGCCCGGCAGGCGCCCACCAATGGAAACCTAAGAATAATGCAGGGGCAGGTACAATACCGGATGCCCATGACCCAAACAAGAAGCATGATCCGTTTATGCTGACCACTGACCTGGCTTTGAGGATGGACCCTATTTATGAGCCGATATCAAGGCGCTTCATGGAGCATCCTGATCAGTTTGCGGATGCATTTGCAAGGGCATGGTTTAAACTTACGCACCGTGATATGGGGCCGCGTGCCCGGTACCTGGGTGCAGAGGTTCCTGCAGAGGTGTTAATATGGCAAGACCCGATACCGGCAGTTACGCATAAACTGATAGATGAAACGGATATTGATGCACTGAAAAGTAAACTGCTTGCTTCAGGGCTTTCGGTATCCAAATTAGTAACCACGGCATGGGCATCAGCATCAACGTTCAGAGGGTCGGACAAGCGGGGTGGCGCAAATGGCGCACGCATAAGGCTTGCGCCTCAAAAGGATTGGCAGGTGAACAATCCGGCTCAACTGGCTGAGGTGCTGGCTATACTTGAAGGAATCAGGAATGAGTTCAACGGCAGGCAGAGTGGAGGTAAGCAGGTTTCGATAGCTGATATGATTGTTTTGGGTGGGTGTGCAGGTGTAGAGCAAGCTGCAAGGATTGCAGGCCATAATATAAAGGTTCCTTTCACACCGGGTCGTGCTGATACCTCGCAGGAGGAAACAGATATAGCATCATTTGCCGTACTTGAGCCTAAAGCGGATGGTTTCAGAAACTATGCCAGCGCAAGGTATAAGGCGACGGCTGAAGAGATGCTGCTGGATAAGGCGCAGTTGCTTAATCTTACCGCTCCTGAGATGACCGTATTGGTGGGCGGCATGCGCGTGCTGCATACCAATTATGACGGATCAGCACATGGTGTGTTTACCACCAGGCCGGAAGCGCTTACCAATGATTTCTTTGTGAATCTGCTTGACATTGGCACTAAGTGGAGCGCGGCATCGGATGCTCAGTGTGTTTTTGAAGGACACGACCGCAGGACAGGAAAAATGAAATGGACAGGTACACGTGCTGATCTTATTTTTGGTTCCAACTCAGAGCTTCGGGCACTGGCTGAAGTTTATGCCTGTGAGGATGCAGGGGAAAAGTTTGTGCGCGATTTTGTTGCAGCCTGGGATAAAGTAATGAACCTGGACCGCTTTGATCTGAATTGATTTTTTGTGAGGATTTATAACAGATAGAAGGTGGTCTTTTGCGGCCACCTTTTTTTGTTTGATTTTGCTGGCCTTAAGCCAAGGGATGCAAATGATTATCAAAATTGAAATATTATTGCAGGTAGTGAAAAATGAAGATGCGTATTAACGCAAATACAGTGGTATTATTTATTTGAAGCACTCTTTTTCCATTATTTGAAGGATATTTTTCAACAGCGATAGAGGCATGATGGCGCAATGTATGATCATAGTCATTGGGATATTAAATGTAAATCATTACCATTGCAAGGAACTTTAATCTGCATAAAAATAGAAAAAATGAGAAAACTGATTTTTGCAATTTCGATCGCTGCTTTTGTAATGCTCGCCTTTAATTCAAATGCTCAGGATATAAATCAGGCGCCAGTCAAGGCTAAAAAAGAAGCCCCCAAAGCAAAAGCCAAAACACCGGCCAAGCCAAAGAAAGGGAAAGCAGCAACGCCAGCGAAAACAACAGCAACAACAGATAAATCTGCTGCCACCGCCAGCCCAAAGACAGAATCTGCCAAGGCAACTGATGGCAAACAAATGTGGAATGCACCTTCGGCCTCTGCAGCAGTTAAAAATCCAATAGCATCCAGCCCCGAGTCCATCAGTGAAGGCAAAGCATTGTTTGCGAAACATTGCCAGTCATGCCACGGAAAGACCGGCCTGGGTGATGGTACAAAAGCATCGGAGCTGAAAACAGAACCGGGTGATTTCTCGAAAGCGGGATTCCAGTCTCAATCTGACGGTTCAATATTCTACAAAATATCGGAAGGCAAGGATGATATGCCCAGTTTTAAGAAGAAGATAACCGAGGCAAATGATATTTGGAATGTGATCAATTTTGTAAGAACGCTTAAAAAATAGTTTTTAGTTTAGCATTAGAATAATGTCCTGATAGTAGACTTTTGTCTGAGGATTTGAAAACGTTTTGTACAAAACAATTGAAATTTCACCACAATAAAATTCAGCACATGAAATACATGCTTGCAGGTCTGGTATTGTTGATTGGAATTGCTGCCCAGGGGCAGGCCAGGCATGGCAAACCAAAAGGAGGCGACCAGCATATAGACCAGAATTTCTGCAATACGCTGATGGGGCTGGTGTATGATGTTGCTGATTCATTTAAGGATGTGAGGGGCAAGAAAACGCATCAATCAGTTGATCCCTGTTACGAGTGTACACATAAGGTGGCGGGTGTAGCGCAATCGTGGATCAGGCGCTCGGGTGGTGAATGGGTTTACCAGGGGATGATACATAGTGATACATCGGTATCGGTAACCAGGGGATTCTATGAGGAGTATGCGGCACATATGCGTTCCTGCCTGCCCAATGCAGGCTACAAGCTGGAGGCAAAGCCTGATGCACATAATAGCCTGCCTGAGTTCCCCGACCTTGTATACCGGCACAGCACAGCCTCAGTAAGTATCGGACTAAAAGTATCGCACACTTCCAGTACCGGTATGTATGTGGTACAGGTGTTTATGACCAGGTAGGAGCATCCATTGCTGAACAGTTTTTCAGGAAACGTTTTTTGTGTTTTTTGAGATAGCAGCCCCCCCTTTACTTATTCTCTACATAATTCTTAAAGCACCTTTTTCTGTATAATTCGTACAGCCACAGTGAATCTTTTACTACTTCGGATGCGTTTTGCTGATCACCGCGCAAAAGCTGATCCTGAGTTATAATTCTACTGTTTTTCGGTGAAACAGATATTCATAATGCCAGCTTTATACTGCGAAGTTATGTGATGTCCATATTTGGTTAAATTGAGAAATAGCTTATAAAAGTGCGGATTTTGTCAGTTGTTGAAGGCCCTTTTCAATAAGGTAGTAAAGCTGTTTTTTTTGTATTTTGGTTGGGGTGAATACTTTAAAAAGGAGAATCTCCTGTGACGGAAATGCATTACATCAACTTCCGTACCCTGATACCTGAGTACCACAAAAAAGTGAAGACTCAGGGACCGAATAAGAGCACTCCTAACCAACGCGAATGATGCACCATACAGAAAAGAAGGAAACCTATAGTCATTACTAAAGGGCAGCCCGGTACAAAACATTTCCCCGATATTTGCAGCGTAAAATATGAGTATCACTACATTTAATGCTTTCAGAAACCATAACTACGCCTTATTTTTTGCAGGCCAGTCAATCTCGCAGATTGGTACATGGATGCAGCGTACCGGAGTGAGCTGGGTGGTTTATAGCATGACGCATTCGGCTTTTATGCTGGGGCTTACCATATTTGCATCGCAATTCCCTTCGTTTCTATTTTCATTGATCGGCGGTATCGCATCAGACAGGTACAACCGTTATAAAGTGCTGCTGCTAACCCAGATCGCCTCTATGTTGCAAGCCGTACTGATGGCTGTACTTACTTTTAGCAATCACTACGTTGTTTGGGAAATACTTACATTGAGCACGGTACTCGGTATTATCAATGCATTTGATATGCCTGCAAGGCAACCGATGGTACATGAGATGATAACTAATAAAGAAGACCTGCCCAACGCGCTTGCACTTAACTCTTCAATGGTAAATATTGCACGATTGGTTGGCCCTGCATTGTCTGGAATTATACTGATGAAATTCGGCGCAGGGGTATGTTTTAGCTTAAATGCGTTGAGCTTCGTTGCCGTGATCACTTCACTGCTGCTTATGAAGCTGCCAACGTATGTATCAGCTACGGTTAAAAAGAAAGTGGCATCAGAGCTGGCAGAAGGTTTCATTTACCTGAAAAATAAACCATCAATAAGTGTTGTTATGGTCATGCTTGCATTGATAGGCCTGCTGGTATTGCCTTTCAATACACTTCTCCCTGTATTTGCCAAGGTGATCTTTAAAGGCGATGCGGCAACCTATGGCTATATCAACAGCTTTATAGGTTTAGGTGCAATAGCCGGGTCCATATTTCTGGCATCGTTAAAGCCAGGCGCCGACCTCAAAATTGTTTTGTTTGCCAACACAATTATTTTTGGCATTTGTCTTTTGCTCTTTTCCCACATAAGTTATTTCCCTTTAGCCATGTTGTTTGCTACATTAACCGGATTCGGCATGATGTCTCAGACTACGATTATTATGACAATAATCCAGGTTAACTCGGATAAAAAAATGAGGGGCAGGGTAATGAGTTATGTGGCCATGGCTTACTTTGGCATGTTGCCAACAGGCAGCCTTTTGATTGGCGCAATTTCTCAGCAGATAGGAGCGCCCAACGCGCTGTTTTGCCAGGGAATAACGGCGCTTATCATAGCCGCAGTATTTTCTCAATACCTGAGAAAGGATTACCTTGACAAAAAGAAAATGGAGCAACTTAAAGAAGAAGAAGACGTAGTAATGGAAAGACTTTAATCAGCTTTAAATCGATACAAAAAAAAGAAAATGGAACAACTCAGGAAAAGCACGGCTCTGCTGGTAATGGATATGCAAATGGGCATACTCGGCAACTTTCCGGGGGCGGCGCCATTGATAGCTAATGTGGTGAAGGCAATAGCCCGCGCCCACAGTGCAAATATCCCGGTTATCTATGTAGTAGTAGGCTTTAGAAACGGTGCGCCAGAAGTGAGCCTGAGCAACAAAAGCTTTGGAGCAGTAAAGGAAAGATATGCAGGTATGGATATGGCGCAATTCATGAAAGTACATGCTGATCTGGAACCACGGGAAGGCGAGGTAACTGTTATCAAGCGCAGGTTGAGCGCATTTACGGGCAGTGACCTTGCAGTGGTTCTGCGGGCTTATGGCATCCGGCATCTTGTACTTACCGGCATAGCAACCAGCGGCGTGGTATTATCTACACTGATAGAAGCGGCGGATAAAGATTTCCGTTTAACAGTAATAGAAGACTGCTGCGCTGATGGTGATGAAGAAGTTCATCGTGTACTGACAGCCAAGGTATTTCCAAAGCGTGCCGATGTGGTTAAACTGGAAGAGTGGTGTAAGATTTAGAAGCAATTACCATGGGGGTGTAAAGGAGGCAGGTGGATTGGCTGATGTTCTAAGGGGGGAGTCTTAGATGCCTGACTAACTATATACAATTATTCAGTGATCCCGAAAGGATATAGCAGCAGGGCTGTGAGGTATAATAGTGAAGAATAACAGCTTTTGAATATTTGATTGGGGGCAGCAGATGACAAGGAAACTGCATGGACGGGAATAGGAGACCAGGGAGACGAAGCTTTACACCTGATTCAGTAGTTCTGAATTTTATGATACATTTAATTGTATTTATGGCATGCCGGAATCAATTCTTCATATATTGCAGATTATTCTCCTGATCTTTTTCAACTTACCATAATGCGCTACAGACTAAAAGCAATTCTTAAAATTGTTTTTTTACTTCTTTCTTTTACCTCCAACGCCCAGAGTAAATATACGGTCAGCGGGAATGTGAAGGATAAGAAAACCGGAGAATCGCTGATCGGGGCAACGGTCAGGGTTGATGTGAACCCGGCCCTGGGTACAGTAACCAATGAGTATGGCTTTTTCTCACTTACACTCCCATCCGGAACATACAAACTATTGATAGTCTATACCGGCTATAAGGAGCAAGCAGTAAGTGTGTCGCCGGATAAGGACAACAAACTGGAGATCGCCCTGGAGCTCATGTCGTCAGAACTGAATGAGGTTACCATTTCGGGTAAGGTAAATAAGATTACCTCGGCACAAATGGGGATGGACAAGCTGAACATCAAGGACATCAATATGATACCGGTGCTCTTTGGCGAAAAAGATGTAATGAAGACAATTCAACTGCTACCTGGTATTATGCCCTCGGGTGATGGCAGCAGCAATTTTTTTGTGCGGGGCGGAGCCGGCGATCAGAACCTGATATTGCTTGATGAGGCACTTGTTTACAATCCCAGCCACCTGCTGGGCTTTTTCTCGGTCTTCAATTCAGATGCCATTAAGGACGTAACCATATTTAAAGGCACAGCCCCGGCACAATATGGAGGCAGGTTAAGTAGTGTGCTTGACGTAAAGATGAATGATGGCAATAACCAGGACTATCATGTGAGCGGCGGTTTAGGACTCATATCCTCGAAGCTGGATGTGGAAGGCCCGCTGGTGAAAGATAAAGGCTCATTTCTTATTACCGCACGTCGCACTTATGCCGACCTGTTTCTGAAACTCAGCAGCGATACCACCCTAAAGAAAAGCAGGCTTTATTTTTACGACCTGAATACAAAGCTCAATTACAAATTATCAAAGAAGGACCGGTTGTACCTTTCCGGTTATTTCGGGCAAGACGACCTGGGTGTGGGAACCCTGTTTGGCATAAACTGGGGCAATGCTACCGGAACTTTGCGGTGGAACCACATTATAAACGACAAGCTGTTTTCTAACCTGTCTCTTATTTACAGCGATTATAGCTATAACATCAACGTAAATAATTCAGGTATCAGTGCCAATATCTACTCCGGTATCAAAGACTGGACGCTTAAGGAGGAATTAGAATTGTTTGCTAACCCTTCCAATTCACTCAAATTCGGGTTCAGCAGTATTTATCATACCATTACACCGGGTGAGGTTAGCGGTAGTGGTATTACATCGCTTATCCAACCAGATGTGCATAGCTGGGAAAATGCTATTTATCTTACCAATAGCTGGAAATTATCAACAAAATGGAATATCGATTACGGTATCCGGCTAAGTTCTTATTCCGTGATGGGTGGATCAAACCTGTATGAGCTGGATACCAGTGGTAATATTAAAGACACTCTTCGCTACTCATCGGGCCAGATCGTGAAAACCTACATTGTGCCCGAGCCACGTGTTTCGGCCAGTTATATACTGAATGATGTATCCTCTCTCAAAGGAGCTTATACCCATAATTCACAATACCTGCACCTGATCAGTAATTCACTTTCGAGTAATCCTACAGACAAATGGGCAGGAAGTAATAATATCATTAAACCTGAAGTTGCCGATCAGGTATCGCTTGGATATTTCCGCAGTTTAAAAAACGATCATTATGAATTCAGCGTGGAGGGTTATTACAAATACATACAGAATGAACTCGATTATAAAGACAATGCCAATGTTATCAGCAACAATGCCATTGAGCCGGAATTGTTGTTCGGTTTTGGCAGGGCTTATGGCATTGAACTGTACCTCCAGAAAAAGGCAGGCAAGCTGACCGGCTGGATATCCTATACGCTATCGCGCACTGAACTACAGATTAATGGCATCAATAATGATCAATGGTATGCAGCCCGACAGGACAGGACCCATGACCTTGCCGTAGTGGGTATTTACCAGTTATCACCCAAGTGGACCATGTCTGCCGATTTTGTTTACTATACAGGCAATGCTGTTACCTACCCAAGTGGTAAATATGGGCTGAATAGCGGGCTTCCTGGTATCCCTCTGGCAGTTCCGGCTTATTTCTCTTATACCGGGCGCGATGCCGGGCGAATGCCATCGTATAACCGTCTTGACATCAGTGCCACCAAGCAGCTTAAAAAGCACAAAAAATATTCGGCTGAAATTACCTACGGACTGTATAATGCCTATGGACGGGAAAATCCTTACCTGGTCAGGTTTCAGACTGACCCGAATAATGCCAGCAGGACACAGGCAGTTCAGACCTCCCTGTTTCGCTGGATACCCTCTATTTCCTATAACTTTAAATTCTAAGCTAAATGAGATCCGAAAATAATTTATACCTCCTTTTTTCAGCATTAGCCATACTTGGTTTTGCCTCATGCCAGAAGGTAATAAATGTAAACCTGCAGAATGTGGGCGTCCGGTTTGTTATTGAAGGGAATGTAACCGATCAGGCAGGCCCTTACTATGTGAGTATTACCAAATCCGTAAGTTTCAGCCAGGATAATGTTTACCCTGCTGTGAGCGGCGCTACAGTGGTAATCACCGACAATACAGCAGGGGTGACCGATACACTTAAAGAAACCAGTCCAGGTAATTATGCAACCCAAGTGCTGGAGGGAGTACCGAGACATCAGTATTCCCTGTATGTAAACAGCAATGGTACTGTTTTCAAAGCCACCAGCAGTATACCTGGAGAAGTGAACCTAGACAGCCTTTACACACAGCTATCCTCCTTCAGGGGGAAAAGTTATCAGTTGGTGCCGGTGTACAATGACCCTGTGGAAAAAGGCAACTATTACCGTTTTGTAGAGATCCGGAACGATACAATATCCGGGAGCATTTATATCCGCAGTGACCAGCTTGTAAATGGCCGGACCATTAAAGAACCGATTGGTGGTGGGCGATTAAACCAGGGAGATGTAGTAGCGCTGTATTTGGAGTGTATCGATTCGGCCATTTACCAGTATTATTACGGATTGCAGCAAAGCGAAAATGCGAATTCAGCTTCACCCGCCAACCCGCCATGCAATATCTCAGGAGGTTGTCTTGGTTATTTCAGTGCGCATACCATGACCTCAAAAAGCATAGTTGTGCCCTGACAAACTACTTACAACGAGGTCGGAACAGGTTTGAGCCGCGATTCACTTCCCGATCCCACGCATTGAAAAACAGCATGTAAAATTGAAGGGAATAAATCCGTATGCCGGGATCGATAGACGTGCCAGGCAATAAGGAAGCTTTTGTGCTATGGATGGTTGAGGCCCTGAATAAAGAGACATGTCTTGAGGCGAAAATGTATAATATCAACTTCAGTGTTTTGATATCGTTGCAGTCCCATAGAAAAGCGGATGCTCGGGGGACTAGAAAATCATGTTTTGTTTGTAGGTTCTGTATTCGTTTTTAGCAGTGTTCCCGGTGAGATACCCTTCGAGAGGCTGTTGGTGAGGAAAACCCATATTGGTGATCCTTCAACCCTAAACAGGTCGTTGTTATGAATTTTAGCCTGGATAATGATTTTGGAGACCTGGTGGTGGCTGATTTAAATTTTGATTCAAGAGAAGATTTTGCAATGATAAAGGATTCGGGTGGCAATGGAGGTCCGGTATACAATTTTTATATACAGAATGAAAGTGGGGAATTTATACTTGATAAATTTCTTACAGAAAAAATGGAGTTTTTCCCTACCCGTATAGTTAAATCAAACAGGACGCTAATAACAAAGGTTCATGCTAATGTCTGTCAAGTGGGCGAACACACTTATCAACTTGATGTAAAACTGAATAAGTGGAAGCAGATAAAACATAGATTTATTGGTGCGCAATATTGATATTCTAATCGGTTACAATAATTGACTTACCCATGAAAGATCCATTTTTAAAAAACAATATTGTATCATTAATTGCATAGACACTGTCAATAGCGCCACTTTTACCACCCAATTGATTTTGTATAAAGCTTGCTTTGGCAGTCTCTATAGTTAGCAGTTTTTTTTGTCTTTTGTCACGCCTGTTGTTAGCAACGAACAGGGATACCGCCAAAACCAAAAGTGTAATTGAAAGAAGGGTGACTGATTTATTGGGCTTCATTTTTTTATGTATCGCAGGGTAAATATAAGTTATATTCCAATGCAATTGTTGGGTATTTTAAGAGCGAGTAAAGAGATTGGTATTCGTTGAAAAAAAGTTGTGGCTGATAGGGAAATGGAGCGCTGAAAACATAGAACCAGATATGGTACTTTATTCGAGTGATTTTTCAATCCTTTACGAACCCCAAACAGGTCGTTGTTATGAATTTTACCCAGTAGATTTTATTATGATTATCTTTGGAAATATACAAACTTAGTGACGATGATTAAATAAAGTACACCATCTTACTCGTTCTTTTTCCTTTCTACTTCGTTGTAAAAGTCTTTAAATAGCGCACTATTCGCAGATTTTACGCCTCGTATAAAAGAAATATAACTTCGCAATATGGTGTACTT
>CAIUZK010000158.1 GCA_903903635.1 uncultured Bacteroidota bacterium | reverse complement strand
GAAAGGAAAGCTGAACGAAAGAATAGAACTGAGCAACATATCCAATGGCATGTACATGGTAACGCTGCGCACCGCCACGGGCAGCCAGGTGTTCCACATGGTTATTGAGCAGTAAAAGAGAAGTAGTAAGTACAAAATGAAAGGCCGGCAAATTGCCGGCCTTTCATTTTATAACAATGTATAAACACCTCCATTGAATTTCCCCTCGCAAATTTTTCCTTAATTTTGTTGCACAAATGAAATCATTCAACGTCCCTGTTCAGTATCGCAGTCCGCTAATCAGTGCTATCAAACTACATTTGAAGGCGGGTGATAAAATGAAGAAAGATTTTGCTCCGGCTATGCTTGACCTGGGTTCTCTTCAGATTATTCTTGCCCGTCATTTTGGCTTTTGTTACGGTGTGGAAAATGCCATCGAGATAGCCTTCAGGGCCGTTGCTGAAAATCCGGGTAAACGGATCTATTTACTCAGCGAAATGATTCATAATCCGGGTGTAAATGCAGACCTTGTGGCTATGGGCGTTCAGTTCATTATGGATACCAAAGGCAACATGAAGATTAACTGGGATGATATCACGAAGGACGATGTGGTGATCATACCTGCATTTGGCACAACACTTGAACTGGAACAAAAGATAAGAGAAAAGGGTATTGACCCTGCTCTATATGAAACGACCTGCCCCTTTGTTGAGAAGGTTTGGAATCGTGCGGGCAAAATAGGTGATGATGGTTATACCATAGTAGTGCACGGCAAGCCAACCCATGAGGAGACACGTGCTACCTTCTCGCATAGTAAGGAACATACACCTACCGTGGTTGTCAATGATATGGTGCAGGCCCGCACACTGGCCGGCTATATAACCGGTAAACTTCCTGTGAGCCAGTTTTATATCGATTTTAAAGGTCAGCATTCATTAGATTTCGACCCGGTTAAAGACCTTCAGCGTATAGGTGTTGTTAACCAAACCACGATGCTTGCAAGCGAAACACAAGCTATTGCTGATTATTTAAAGCAGGTAATACTGTCGCATTACAATACTCCGGCTGATAAGACTTCAGCGCGTTTTGCTGACACACGTGATACTCTCTGCTATGCTACCAATGATAATCAGAATGCAGTAATGGGTATGCTGCAGGAAACTGCAAATCTCGCATTGGTAATAGGCGGCTACAACAGTTCAAATACTTCACACCTTGTGGAATTATGTGAGCAAAAACTACCCACATACTTTATAAACCATGAAGATTGTCTTATCTCAACAGAAGAAATTCGGCATTACTCATTGCACGATCAGATAGAGAAACTACAAGCAGGATACCTGCCTAAGGCAGACCCAATAAGGATAATGATCACATCCGGTGCATCCTGTCCTGATGCACTGGTGGAGCGCGTTATTGCCAGGCTGGCAGCGCTCACCGGCAACTCAGATAAAATGAATACACTGATAAAAAAATGGGAATAACCCCCAAACTATCAGTGGATAAGTTTGTAATAATGATAGATCTTCAGATAAATTAAGTCTCCGTAAGAACTATTCACTTTTACTGTATCACTCGATACAAAAACGTTTTTAAAGGCGCGTAACTCACCATACTTGTTACCTGGATATTCTATGGTTATCCACTTGTCCCGGTTGCCTACCTTGTCATATCTTTTATATATGTTGGATACTGGTAGGAACTGTTTTTTGCCTTGATTATCGGTATAGGTATGAGCTGAGTCGGTATAGCTTTTATATAGTGAATAATAGAACACAGAGTCGTAATCGTAAACAGCGCTCATCAGGCTGTCGTGCACATCATAACAGAAAAATTCAAAGGTCGTATCCTTGATCTTCCTGGGGGTGTGAAAGTAAAATTCAGGAACCCTGTAATGCACAATAGTTGGTTTAATGGTATCTTTCTGTGCCTGGAATTTATCCATTGGGTCATCAATTACATAATTGAACACAGGTGGTTTTTCTTCCTTACCATTATTATTCTGGCCATAGGCATGCATCGATAAGAAAAGAAATGCCGGTATTAAAGCCAGTTGAATTATTCTGTTCATAACGCCTGATTTAATTCAATAACAAGATCGTTAGTATTTACTAAAGTTCCTGCTGCAAGTTCGATATGATTTACCACAGTTTCAAATGGTGCAGTAATAATTGTTTCCATTTTCATGGCTACAATCACAAATAGTTGTTGGTTTTTCTTAACCAGGTCTCCTTTTTTAACCAGTATTTTTGATAATAATCCCTGTAATGGCGCTCCGATCTGGTTGTCATTTTCCTTATCTGCCTTCCTGTTTTCCTTCTTCTCAACCTTAATGGACCTGTCTCTTACCTCAACATTCCGGGTTTGCCCGTTTAGTTTGAAAAATACGGTTCGGTGGCCTTTATCATCCACCGGCCCTATGCTTAATAGCCTTATTAATAGTGTTTTACCCCTGGCTATCTCAATGGTGGTATCCTCTCCAACCTTCATGCCATAAAGAAACAAAGGTGTTGGCACCGCATCTACAGTTCCGTACTCCCTGAAAAATTGCAGGTACTCTTCAAAAACCTTCGGATAAAATTTATAAGACAGGAAATCATTGATGGTAAGGTCGTCGCCAAATTTTTCAAAAAACAAAACCAGTTCTTTGTCAAAATCTACCGGTGATAAATGTTTGTTAGGTCTGTCTGTAAATGGCTGCTTGTTCTTAAGTATAATGCTTTGCAGCTTTTCCGGGAACCCGCCCTCCGGCTGGCCTATTTCGCCCATAAAAAATTGCTGCACCGATTCAGGGAATGATATGTGCTCACCTTTATCATAAATATCCTGCTCCGTAAGACTATTGGCTACCATAAACTGGGCCATATCACCTACCACTTTTGAGCTTGGGGTTACTTTCACGATATCTCCGAACATGTCATTTACCGTAGCATACAATTCCTTGATTTGTTCAAATTTATCACCTAGTCCAAGGGCTATTGCCTGCGGCTTGAGGTTGCTGTACTGACCACCCGGAATCTCATGCCTGAATACATCGGCAGTACTGGCTTTTAATCCCGATTCAAACGGATAATAATATTCTCTTACAGCCTCCCAGTAGTTGCTGAACTGGTTGAGCAGATTGGCATCATAACTATTCTCCCGCTCATGAAAACGCATCATTTCAACTATGGCATTAAGGTTAGGTTGAGAGGTTAAACCGGATAAGGAACCAAGGGCGCAATCTACCACATCTACACCGGCATCAATAGCCATCATATAGGAGGCAGGCTGCAATGATGATGTATCGTGCGTATGAAGGTGCAGCGGAATCTTTACCGTGTCTTTTAACGCCTCTACAAGCAATTTTGCAGCATATGGTTTCAGTAAACCCGACATGTCTTTAATGCCCAGGATATGTGCGCCTGCATTTTCAAGGTCTTTGGCAAGCCTGAGATAATACTCCAGTGAATACTTGGTACGTTTAGGATCCAGTATGTCGCCGGTATAGCAAAGTGAACCTTCTGCAATACCCTTAGTTTGCTTACGCACTATATCTATGCACGGTGCAATGTTCTGCATCCAGTTCAGCGAGTCAAATATCCTGAAAACATCCACCCCGGTTTCCCACGATTGTGCCACAAATTTCTCAATCAGGTTATCCGGGTATGCTGCATAGCCTACACCATTACATCCCCTGATGAGCATTTGAAGGAGCACATTAGGAACCTCTTTACGAATTGCCGCAAGTCTTTCCCATGGGTCTTCATAGAGATAACGCATGCACACATCAAATGTGGCGCCACCCCATACCTCCAGACTGAATGTTTGAGGAAAGGCGATTGCGAATCTTCTGGCCACCTTCAGCATATCCCTGGTTCGCATTCTTGTTGCCAGAAGACTCTGGTGGGCATCGCGCATGGTAGTGTCTGTATAATATATCTTACGCTCATTCTTGAGCCATTCGCTGAATTTCTCAGGCCCTAGTTCTGTAAGCAGATCTTTTGTGCCCTTTGCCGGATGTGTATGAATATCTACATCTGGCAAAACAGGTTTTTCAAATACTTTGCTGGCATCCTTTACCTTAACATCCGGGTTCCCGTTTAAACTTATTTCGGCAAGGAAGCGGAGCATTTTCGTGCCTCTGTCCTGACGCTCGATATAGGTGAATAATTCAGGGTGTTCCTGTATGAAGTTTACAGTGGCTTTACTGTTGATGAAGTCTTCATGAGTGATCAGGTTTTCAAGGAATTGAATATTGTTTTTCACGCCCCTGATCCTGAATTCCCGAAGGGCCCTGTGCATCTTTGATGATGCCTCCCTTAAAGAGTTTCCGGAAGTGCTCACCTTTACCAGCATGGAGTCGAAGAACGGGCTGATCTTCATCCCTGCATATGTGCTGCCTTCATCCAGCCGTACCCCAAAACCGGCTGCATTCCGGTAAGTTACCAGTGTGCCATGATCAGGTTTAAAATCATTCAGGGGATCCTCGGTGGTAATGCGGCATTGCATGGCATAACCGGTCTTGGGTATTTTTTGCTGGTCGCCAAGGCCAATTTCCTCATCACTTAGCTTTAAGCCAGATGCTATGAATATCTGAGTTTTTATGAGGTCAATACCGGTTATCATTTCGGTAACCGTATGCTCAACCTGTATCCTTGGATTAACCTCTATAAAGTAGATGCGTTCATCTTCATCAACCAGGAATTCTACTGTGCCCAGATTGTTATAATTTACAGCCTTTGCTATTTTAACGGCATAACTGTAGAGATTATCAAGTGTCTCTTTTTTCAGCCCTGTGGAAGGTGCAACCTCTACCACTTTCTGAAATCTGCGCTGAACGCTGCAATCGCGTTCATACAGGTGTACAATATTGCCATAATTATCGGCCGCTATCTGCACCTCAATATGTTTAGGCCTGGCTATAAATTTTTCAAGAAACACTGTCTCATCGCCAAATGCATTCTTTGCTTCGCTCCTGGCTTCCGGAAACGATTTTAATAGCTCGGCTTCATTGCGCACAATCCTCATGCCTCTGCCGCCACCGCCTGATGCTGCCTTAAGCATAAGTGGATAGCCTATCCTTGCAGCCTCCGATAAGGCTGTTTCTATTGAGTCCAGTTGTCCTTTGTTGCTTTCAATAACAGGTATCCCGGCCTTAATAGCGACCTCTTTGGCAGTAACTTTTTCGCCCAATGCGGCCATTGTTTCGGGGCGTGGGCCTATGAAGAGTATATTATTTTCAGCACATTTTCTGGCAAATTCAGCATTCTCCGACAAAAATCCATAACCGGGATGTATTGCGTTTGCGCCACAGCCAAGTGCGATTTCAATAATCTCATCCATATCCAGGTATGGCTTCAGTGGGGCATTATCTGCCCCTGCCTGGTATGCTTCATCTGCTTTATACCTGTGCAATGAATATCTGTCTTCATAGGTATAAATGGCCACCGTTGGTATATGCAATTCTGTGGCTGCACGTGATATGCGAATTGAAATTTCTCCCCTGTTGGCTATCAGTAATTTGTTGATTTTCATGATCAATTATTGGCAATTATACCTGTTGCAAATATAACCCTCACAGCCAATTGACTTAACTGATTTGAATTAAAATACGATTGTGCTAAAAAAGAGTGCTATAAGATGATTTTACACTTATATTTCTATGGTTAGGGCGAAGAAAAAGCGGCAATGTATATCATTACCGCTTTTTCAGGATAAATATGATTCTATTCTTTAATTCCAGAGCCTAAGGTTATTCCTGATTTTTTAAGGTCATTGATAATATTCACGGTTTCAGAAATGTAAATATCCTTACTCAAAGCCTTAAGCCAGTCCTTATTCTTTGTGATGAGCACACTGTCAGAATTGATTTTGTTCAAATCGGCAGGCGGGCTAACCATGTCAAGCAATACAGCTTTCTTCTGCAATTCTTCGCCTCTCTTTGATCTTTCTGCATCAGCTTCTAGCTCTGCCCGGTACTTCTTTTCATTTAATGATACAGTATTCTCTTCTTTTTTCTTCTTGAAATATTCCGAGTTTTCCTGAATCAGGTTGAAGGTAGGGTCGGCTGATACGCGGCTCTTGCTTAACGCTACGATCTGCGGCAGATTGCCCACGCTATTGGTAACTTTATAATTAGCAGGTGGAATTACATCCCAGGGCAGTGCCGATTTATTATGCCTTTCGCCCAGATCTTCATCATCATAGCTATCCAATGCATCGGGGATTGAAATATCAGGAGTAACCCCTTTTAACTGGGTTGATCCGCCATTCACCCTGTAAAATTTCTCCATGGTCAGTTTTATAGCCCCCATCGATTTTCCCTGGCTACCGGCTGTATCATTCATCATTCGTAGCCTTACCATTGGGTCAATCATTTGGTCCAGTTCAACCATTTTTTGTACGGTTCCCTTGCCATAAGTTGTTGCCCCAACTATAATTGCACGTTTGTAATCCTGCATTGCAGCAGCCAGAATTTCGGAAGCAGATGCACTGTATTCATTTACCATGATAACCAGCGGACCGGTATACAATACACCATCGCTTGGCTGAGCTGGCAAAACAGTAGGTGCTGCATGGTTGCTTTTTACCTGTACCACCGGGCCCTTGCCTACAAACAAACCTGCCATGTCTACAACATCACCCAGGCTACCACCTCCATTATTCCTTAGGTCGAGTATAATACCTGTTACCCCGGCATCTTTCAGTTTTTTAACTTCAATAGCAATATCCTTAGAGCAATAACGGTTGCTGGTATGATTAAAATCGGCATAAAACTCAGGCAGGTATATATAGCCTACCGGCCCATCAGCGCTTTTAATAATAGCTGACTTGGCAAAAGTTTCATCAATCTCAACAAGATCTCTTTTAATGGCAATTACTTTGTTGGTGCCGTCGGCCCTTTTTACCGTCAGTTTTACTATGGTGCCCTTAGGTCCGCGAATCAGTTTCACCGCATCATCCAGCAGGAATCCTTCCACATCAACCGGTTCAGCATCGCCCTGAGCAACTTTCATGATCTCATCTCCGGCCTTTAATTCACCCTGGTGTTTTGCAGGGCTTCCCGGAATTATTTCCTGAACAGTTATTTTATCATTTGCAGGATTAAGCCTGGCGCCTATCCCTACAAAGCCACCACTCATGGTTACATCAAAATCACTTTTTTCCTGAGGAGGGAAAAAGCTGGTATGCGGATCTTCAGTTTCTGTTATAGCATTGATATAGGCAGTAAACCGTTCGTCGTCTTTCCATTTTTTATAACGGGTAAACAAGCGCTCATAATACTTTCTTGTATCCTCACGCGCCTGTACTTCAAGCTCCTCATTGGTCTTGAATTTTGCATTGACTGAGTCTTTGTTTTCCCTCTTTTTATCCTGGTCCTTCTGCAGATCTACATACTTTACCAGAGTGCGGTATTTTACATACTCACGCCATCTTTCTGCAAGTTCTTTTTCATCTTTTGCATATTCATCTTTATCCGAGTTCAGCGATAATTCTTCGTTGCTGGTAAAGCTGAAAGGCTGTTTCACGATTTCGGTATAATATTTTTCTGCGCTTTTTAATCGCCTTACAAAAACTGCATCCAGCGAATCGAAAAAATCGATAGAATTATCCCTGATCTGGTCATCAATCTGAAACTTATAGCCCTTAAGCATTTTCTCATCCTGCTGGGTAAAGAAGAGCTTGTCGTAATCAAATGTTTTTACAATTCTGGTATATACACGAGCGGAGAAAGTATCATCCAGTGCCTTTGGTGAAAAATGGCCGCTCTGTATGGTTTTTATCACAGTTTCCTGGGTCAGTTTCCTCCTGTCTTCCGACGACCTTCCACCTGCTCCTATATACTTAAAAGAAACAACAGCCGCCAGGCCACCAATAATTAAACAAGGTATCAGGATCTTATTCTTCATGAATTTCAACATAATCTTATTACTTAATAGAGTGTCACAAATGTAGTTTAATTGCTGTTAATAAAAAGACAATCAAAAACTGTACTAAAGTTAAATAAAGGGTGAGTTTCAGGAAGGATTTTCCAACTGCCAGTGAGGTTGGTTTAAATGGTAATTATCTATAAAATTATTTTTATATTCAGGTGCATACCCAAAGAGTAATTAAGGCTAGATATGGTATTTAATGGCTTCTGAAATCGTCAGGGAATTTCATCAACCGATAATCCGTTTCAGGAGTAAAGGTATCGGAACCGGTAATGGAAAAAATGGAGCCTTTAGACTGGCCGGCTATTGTGTAATACAAATGCAGCCTTTTTGCCTTTTTAGTATCCCGGTATTCCTGGCATAAGGCCAAAGTAAACCGGCCGGTATCATTGTTGCGGTAGGGGGTAATGGAATCAGCATTACTGAGCCAGGATCGGGAAGGGCTGAAGTCGTTTCGATCAGGATACCAGGTGCCAGTCCAGGTAGTGTAGGGAATGAGCGTGTCTTTTGAAACACTGCAGATGATTTTGGCTTCAGTAATGTGAAATGAATCCCGGCTTTCGATAATAAAATAGACGTTTAAATCCTGCGCAGACAGGAAATGGCTAATGATTAGTTGGCAATTCATATCCTGTACTACCGGCAGTAAATTGGCATGGTTTGGAGTAACCTTCAACTTACCACTATCCGACAAATAGTAGGTGTCTCTGATGCAGCCACAAGTACATAAAACCAAAAGTGCGAACAGGTATTTCATGATAAATGTGATATATAAATGCCTGCCTGACTTACCTGAAAATAGAAACTAAGCCGGCACCTCTAAACCTTTGATAATATATTTCAATCTGATTGCCATGGCATGAAGTTGTGTTTTGGCATGACCATTACGCTCGATATAATAACTTGTATCAGAGATGGTTTTGGACATCAATGCGAAACCCTCATCGGTTATGGGATTTACTGCCAGTTTTTTTACAAACTGGGCTTCCTGTTCAGGCAGCAAATCCATGGCATCTGGCCGATAACGCACCCTGATGGCCTGTTCCAGTAACTGAACAATGTAGTATAAAAAGTTCTTTTGCTGCTCCCTGCCTGCTTTCGACCACTCCTCCACAAACTTGCCAATCCCGATACCATTATTGGTGAAAATATTATTAAACAGCAGCCTTACCTCCGGAAACAGGTCGTTATCTATATGGCGCACAAGTCGCAGCGCCTCGGTATAACTGCCCATAGCAATATGAGCAACCTGGGCAGCCCTTGCCGGGTCTGTATCCAGCCTGGTTCTTAATGCATCAGCAATATCAGCAGCGCTAATAGGGCCTAATTTAATATCCTGGGTACGCGACAGGATGGTTGATAAAATGTTTTCTTTTTTTTCGGCCACCAGTATGATAATTGTATCAGGTGGTGGTTCTTCTATCAGCTTCAGTAGTTTGTTTCCCTGGTTGCCAAGATATTCAGGCCGCCACATGATCAGCAGCTTTTTGCCACCCTCATACGATTTCAGGTTCAGTACATCTATAATTTCATTGCATTCTTCAGCAGTTATATTGCCCTGCTTGTTCTCTGCATTGATATGCTGTAGCCAGTCGTAGGTGGTACCATAGGGCGATTGCCTGACAAACTCCCTGAACTCCTGAACATAATGCCGGCTATTAGCTTTTACACCTGATTTAGGAGGTATAGTAGGGAAACTCAAATGCAGGTCTGCGTGTTCCAGGCGGGCAGCCTTGCTGCAGCCCGGGCATTTGCCACAAGACTCAGTGGCTCCCTTGTTTTCACAAAAAACATATTGGGCCACTGCGAGAGCAAGCGGTAAACCACCCGTTCCTTCAGCCCCTATTATAAGTAAAGCATGTGGAAACACATTGTTGTGCCACATTTTAAACAGTCCGCTTTTGGCCCCTTGCTGGCCCACTACATTACTAAACAACATACTACAGGATCAAAAACCAAAAGTAAAGAACTAAAAGGGGAATTCGGCTTTTGGCTCCGATTAAAATGATTTTCGATTTCCCGCTAATTTAACCTGCATTATTCACAAAGCTATTAATCCTGGTTGATATTAACAGAATCAAGAATATCCTGTGTATTTCTTTTGTTGGTTATCCATAGATAGGAATAGAAGTGCTATTAACTTCCTCAATAAAGTATTTATTCTTCATGCTATCTCGGGTAACCATATCTACCTTGCGGTTGAGCAGATACTGAAGTGCAAAATATAAATGCCACAGGTTCTCTCCTTTTATTACAGGGTCGGATTCATCGCCTGGTTCAATGAGCAAATCAACATCGCTATGATCATTAAAATTGTTGGTGCATGCCGAGCCAAATAAGTAAACGGATTTTACCTTATAAAGGCTAAAAACGCTTCTTAATTCAGGGAGTTTTGCAGCAATAAATGGATGTGCAATTATTTTAATTTGAAAGCAAGATTAAAGGAATTGGGTTAATTTCCAATGTGGGAATTTTCAATTGCTGGTTAGTAATAATGTAATTGCGAGAGAATGGTTACAGCCAAATATTTTAGCTAGAGCAACTTTCAAGAATTCTCCTGAGGCTTCACCGCATCCCAAAGCACAACACCTACACTAACTGAGATATTGAGGGAATGCTTTGCGCCCCATTGGGGGATCTCGATGCAGCCATCGGCTATTTTTATTACTTCTTCATTTACCCCGGTTACCTCATTGCCAAAAACGAGGGCTATTTTGCCTTGTTTCCATTCAGGGTTATGCAGCATGATGCTGTTGTGCACTTGCTCTACAGCATATATTTTGTAGCCATTTTCGCGGGCATCGTTCACGGCATCGAGGGTGGTGGTGAAATTTTTCCAGGCTACGGTTTCGGTAGCGCCGAGGGCGGTTTTATGTATATCGCGGTGAGGAGGGGCAGGGGTATAGCCACAAAGGTAAATGGCCTCGGCGGCAAAGGCATCGCAGGTGCGGAAAACTGAGCCTACATTGTGCATGCTCCGCACATCGTCCAGTATCACTATTATGGGGTGTTTCTCTGCTTCTTTAAGCTCATCAGGGCTTTTGCGACCCAGTTCGTCCATTGTTTTTTTCTGTGGCAACTTAGTTTATTTATGTTTTATAATCCGTACTTAAACGCCGGTAATTTGTTTGTGATTTTTTATGAGTCCGTGATTTTTCTTTACCGGTACGGCATAGCCTGCGCTCAGCAATAGGAGCTTTACATCGTAACCGGCATAAGGCTTCACGCCATTAGTGGTAAAATCGGGATTCAGGAAATTATTGGGGTAGTACTGGGCTTTAAAAGTAAAGCCATGATTGATAGCGATACCTGCAAAAACATAGGGTAATATTGCTGGTGTGCGCATGCTGAACCATTCATTCATCTTTGTTTTCTGGTCCCTGATAGAGAATGACTTTTCTTTGTAGTTGAAAGGGGCATCGGCGCCACCACCCAGGAACAGGTAAGGCTTTTTATCGGCCATATTCCCGATCTTGATACCAATGGGAACACCCAGGGTGTAGGTGCGCCGCTTCACGGTTTCACCACCTGCGTTTTTCTCGATAAAGCCTATGTTCTTAATATCGATACCGGTATACAAACCGAAGTGGCGACCCGGATTGAAGTTGAAAGTAAAGCCGGTATTTACTGCATAGGTAAACCGCAAGGTTCCCATTTTATCGGCGGTATTACCAGCAGCAGATGTGCCGGAATTATGTATAGTGGCAGTAGAAAAGATGGCCCCATCGAGCGAGGTGCCGGTATAAAACCGGCGCACAGGAGCCAGCGCTTTTTTGACTGCTGGTGTATCAGAAACGCCAATCCTGGCAAATGCGGCTGAAAAGCTCAGGCAGCATGCCAGGATTGTAGTTATTATAAATTTATAATTCAAGGGTACTGTTTATGGTGTAAAACTAGTAAATAATACCCGCACTGTAATTAATCATTCCATTTCATGGTCTTGTCGTTATCCTTATTATTGTTGCCGGTACCAATAGAGATAGGCATATTGAAGGCAATACTCAAAACAATAAGATTAACGACAGTACCATCATTTGGCTTGTATCCTGCATTGTCCTTGTAGTTTTCATTCAGGAAGTTATTAGGATAGTACTGTATTTTGGTAGAAACGCCATGATTGAAGGTGGCGCCAATAAAGGCATAAGGCATAAGGGCCGGTGTGCGGTCGCTGAACCACTCATTGATCCTTTTCTTATTGTCCCTGTTGTGGAAGTATTTTTCGTTATAGTTAATAGGTGCATCAATACCGCCACCCAGGAAGAATTTGCCCTTGTTGTTGGCCATGTTGCCGAATTTAAGTCCCAGTGGAACACCTACATTATAGGTGCGGCGCTTAAGCGTATAGCCGTTTGCCTGCTCTATATACCCGATGTTTTTAATGTCTACACCGGTCCATAAACCTACGTGCGGGCTGAAGTTGAAATTAAAAGAAAAGCCGGCATTGATCATATAACTGAAGCGGACGATACCCAAAGTATTTACATTCTGAGCGCTAACGCCATTCACCCAGGGCATGCCTGCATCGTGATGGATGGTAGCCGTGGAGAACATACCGGCATCAAGTCCGCCGCCTACATAAAACTTGCGGATGGTGGGCGCTTTCATCAGATATTTGGAATGTTTTACCGGATACTGTGCAAATGAAGATGTGGCCAACAGGCTGGAAGCCAATAATGTTGTAAGGAATATATTTTTTCTCATGAGGCTTTTTTTTGTAAAGATATAAAACTATACTTTTTTACAACTTATTGGGAGGGTTTCTTTAATTATTTATTTTAGATAAGGGATAATTTCCTGCAATAATTACTGATTTATGGGTTTGGCATAAGTATTGCCCCTTATCTTTACGCACACTTTTTATAACAATTTGAAGGTAACTTTGCCATAATGTCGGAAATAAGATCAATGTTAGATATGTTTTTAGGCCAAAGTGAGCAGGAAATGGAATTTATGCCTATCGTGCCACTAGGAGAAGATGAAATGGATGATCAGGAAAAAGGCTCTCTGCCTACCGAGCTTCCAATCATTGCATTACGGAATACTGTATTGTTTCCCAATGTAGTATTGCCGATAACCGTTGCGCGCGAAAAATCGGTAAGAGCCATTGCTGATGCCCAAAGGGGCAGCAAATGGATTGGTGTAATAGCTCAGAGAGACAGTAATAATGAAGACCCCAAACCAGAGGATATATATACCATAGGTACACTTGCCAAACTGGTGAAGCAGATAAAAATGCCGGATGGCAACATCACCATTTTTATAATGGGCCGTATGCGCTTCCAGATTGAAGAGTATACGCAGACGGAGCCATTCTATACGGCAAAAGTGAAATACCTGGAGGATGTATATCCGCAAAAGGATGCTTCGTTTGATGCACTTATTTCGTCTATCAAGGATTATTCGGAGAAAATAGCCCAGCAGACACCCAACCTGCCCAATGAAGCTAGTATCGTATTGCGCAATATTGAGCAGCAGTCTTTCCTCATGCATTTTGTGGCCTCCAATATTACAGCCAAGCTTCAGGACAAGCAGGCCATGCTGGAGGAAAACAATATTACTGTCAGGGCCGAAAGATTGCTTAACCTGCTGCAATCGGAACTGCAGTTGGTGGAATTGAAGAATGAGATCACCAATAAAACCAGGGCTGATATAGACCGCCAGCAACGTGAGTACTTCCTGCAACAGCAAATGAAGTCGATTCGGGAGGAACTGGGTGGCGACCCTAATGATCGTGAAATAAAAGATCTGCAGAAGCGTGCCGAAGAGATGAAGTGGCCTGATGCGGCAAAAGAACTGTTTAAAAAGAATATTGAGAAGCTGGAGCGCATGCACCCCAGCACACCCGACTATTCGGTAATATACAATCACCTGGACCTGATGCTCGACCTGCCCTGGGGTGTTTATACCGAGGACAGCTACGATCTGAAGAGTGCCCAGAAAGTGCTCGATGCCGACCATTATGGCATGGAGAAAATAAAGGACCGCATAGTAGAATACCTGGCTGTGCTGAAGCTGAAAGGGGATATGAAATCTCCGATACTTTGCTTTGTAGGCCCTCCGGGTATTGGTAAAACATCGCTGGGCCGCAGTATAGCCAGTGCTATACACCGCAAATATGTGCGGTTGAGCCTGGGTGGTTTGCACGATGAGAGCGAACTGCGCGGCCATCGTAAAACATATATAGGCGCAATGCCGGGGCGTATTATTCAGCAGCTACGTAAAATCAAATCGGCTAATCCTGTATTTATACTGGATGAGATAGACAAACTGGGTAAGGATTTCAGGGGCGACCCTAGTTCGGCGCTGCTGGAGATACTTGACCCTGAGCAAAACAATTCGTTTTACGATAATTATCTGGAGCTTGAATTTGACCTGTCGAAGGTGTTGTTTATTGCCACAGCCAACAGCCTGAGCGATATTCAGCCTGCTTTGCGCGACCGGTTGGAGATTATACAATTGTCGGGCTATTCACCTGAGGAGAAAACAGAAATAGCCAAGCGCCACCTTATACCCAAGCAGAAAGAACTGCATGGTCTTGGAAAGATACCGTTGAAATTTCCGGATAAGGTAATACTGCGCATCATACAGGAATATACCCGGGAAAGCGGTGTGCGCGAGCTGGACAGATTGCTGGCCGCTGTGATGCGCTCGGTAGCACGCCAGGTAGCCATGGAAGAAAAGGTGGAACCATCTGTATCGGCTGACCAGATAGAGACTGTTTTGGGTAAGGCGAGGTTTACTAATGATATTTATACCAAGGGGCATCCGCCGGGTGTAGTAGTAGGGCTTGCATGGACGGCAGCGGGTGGCGATATTTTATTTATTGAGACATCTTTATCGAAAGGCAAGGGTGTACTGACGCTAACAGGCAACCTGGGCAATGTAATGAAAGAAAGTACCAGTACGGCGCTTTCTTATCTTAAGGCACATGCCGGGGATTATGGTATAGCCAGCGAGCGTTTTGAGGATATGAATATACATGTGCATGTGCCTGAGGGCGCTGTGCCCAAGGACGGACCTAGCGCGGGTATTACCATGCTTACCTCACTGGCCTCAGCTTTTACCGGCAGGAAGGTTAAACCCTATCTGGCTATGACGGGTGAGATAACATTGCGCGGACAAGTGCTGCCGGTGGGAGGGATCAAGGAAAAAATGCTGGCAGCAAAACGTGCAGGTATACGCAATATTATTTTGCCTAAGCAGAATGAGAAGGATGTGGAGGAGATCAATAAGGAATATGTGAAGGGACTGACTTTTCATTATGTGGCTGATGTGGCTGATGTGCTGGGCCTGGCGCTTGTGAAGAAATAGTAACAGCGTATGTGCTTTATTTTCACGAACGGTTATTGATATTTTATTTATTTTTGGAGTGTATTTAATCCAACCTCGCTAAATGAAGAACTACGTTTCGTTTATCCTGCTGATGTGCTTTGCGTTCCTGCTGGCTGACTGTAAAAAGCACCAGGACCTGCCTGTCTACGTTATGGATTCTGATACGATGATAGATAAGCATTTTGATTTCAAAGCGGGCAGTTACTGGATTTATAAAGATTCATTGAATGGCAGGATAGATAGCTTCTATGTAAGCAGTAACTACATTACTAAGCAGGGTACCGAAAATGCGATTTATGTATTTCATTATATAGTGATCAGGGATGTGAGCGAGACTGCGGCCTTCATTGCCGACTCTTCAAGATGGGTATTCGATTTCCGTGCCTATGATATGTGGGCAGGATACAGTTATGGCCGTAACGGATATGGATGGGCCTCCACGATTACTTATAGTCCGTTGTTTCATTACCCCTTTAGTGTAGGTGATATATACAGTAGCTTTGATACAGTAAATGTTACACAAGTAGATAGTTTCCTTGCTATAAATGGACTGCCGTATTATAATGTTGCCAAAGTGCATCAGCATATCAATGTCGGTGTAACCAGTAGTGATATCACCAGGATGGACGATTGGTTTTTTGTGAATGACAGCGTAGGACTTGTGAAAATGAAGATATGGCATCCTCTGGACAACATCAGCCATATTTGGGAATTGCAGCGGTATAATATTGTGAAGTAGCCTTGCTGTTTCAGTAACACATCTGAAGTAAATACTGCAAAATCTTTCTGAAAGAATCTTCCTGTAGCTACAAAATAATCTTAGTGTAGTATTACAATCTCCTTATTCCAACAACCAGCGCTGGTAGTGGCGATTAAGAAATACACGCCTGGGGGTACATCAAGTTTCAGGGTTTGGGGTTCGTTGCTTTTTAGGGTGGCTTCTTTGATTTTCACTCCCTGTATGTTGCAGATGGTGAGTTGAGCCATGCCGGTGCCGGGTATGGTGATGGTGAATGTGCCAGCGCCGGGGTTAGGATATATGGTTATGGCTTCAGGGGTGGGTATGGATAGCCCTGCTGTGCAGCCCTTTACGGTTACAGTATGGGTAGCGGCTACTATGCCGCAGGCGTTGCCCACACTGTAGCTTATGACTGCGGGGCCTACTGCAATGCCCGTAACAATTCCTGCCGCAACCGTGGCTCTTGCAACATTTGCACTGCTCCATGTGCCGCCGGGGGCAGTATTGGTAAGTGTAATGCTGGCGGGTATGCAAACGGTATCGAGGCCGGATATGGCGCCTGCATTGGGAGTGGGCTGAACAGTAAGGTATATGGCGGTGGTATCGTTTATAATGCCATCGGTGATTTTTACACTGAAGGTATCCATGCCGGTATAGCCTATAGTGGAGGTGTAAGTGAGCCCGGAGGGTATTACCGTGCTGCATGTAGATACCGCAGTATAAGCTACCGAGGCCATGCCATGATGCGGGGCGCTGAGCAAGCTCCAGATCTCGGTATTGCCGCTATTGGAGTCATTGGCAGCCAGCAGCGTATCGACCGAAACTGTGCCGTGGCAGTAGGTATGCGCCTGGTAACGGCCATAAACAAAGTAGGGGCTGCTGCTGATCATGCGGATGCGGTTGTTATTACGGTCTGCAATGTATATGTTGCCATTTCCGTATTTGGCCAAATGGCAGATATAGGCAAACTTTGCTGCTGTGGCAGGCCCACCATCACCCCAAAAACCTGATATTGTATCGCCGGCTATGGTGCTAATAATACCTAGTTGGTCTACTTTGCGAATTCGTAACCTATAATCGGTAATGTAGACATTGCCAGCTATATCAACCATTATTTCCTCTGGATTATTTAAAAATGCACTGGTTGCCGGGCCTCCATCGCCACTAAAACCAGCAATGGTAGCTGTCCCAGCAAATCTACTAATAATGCCGGATGTGTCAATTCTCCTGGCAATATGATTGGTATGGTCAACAATATAAATGTTGCCGTTTCTGCTAATGTCTATGTCTGTAATGCCAAGTAAGGCAGCGGTTGCAGGACCGCCATCGCCACCGTACCCGAGAACACCAGTTCCTGCAATCCTATTTATGATGCCTGAGGGGCCAACTTTCCTGAGTTGTCCATTTCCTGGAATGTAAATATTACCTGAATAGTCCACCCCTATATACTCTGTATATATTGCTGCATTTGTTGCTGGTATACCTATACCAGTATCAGCCATAATACCATTACCTGCAACGGTGGTAATGATTCCTGAGGTATTTACTTTTCGAACCCTTCTATTGCCCCAATCGGAAATATATAAATTACCCATTCCATCCAGTCGTAAATCGGTTGGGTCGTTAATTTGAGCATTAGTGGCTTGCCCACCATCACCTGAAAATCCCCCAATGCCGTTTCCTGCAATAGTAGAAATAATACCTGTCCGATCAATTTTACGTATTCTATTGTTTTGTGTAGTAGTAAAAACATTTCCGGAGCTATCAACTGCTAAGCCACAAGGAAACCACATACTTGCTGCCGTAGCAGGGCCTCCATCACCTCCATAAGCCATTGATCCATTCCCTGCAATAGTGGATATTATTTGGGCGTTTGTATCTATAAAATTTGCAAATGCAAACAATGATAATAATAGCTTTTTTCCAAAATGACTATATATAAATTCCGAAAAAATGAAGTTACATTTTGATAAGAACATAGAATGAATGGAAGGATATTTTATAAGTGAGTTTCGAAATTAGTTTTGGATATATTGAATTTAAAAGTACATAGATAAGGAACAAAACCAGTATATTATTTAGAATATACTGGTTTTGTTTTTGTAATAATTAGAAATCCAATACAATATCGTTCATCAAGCAATTTCCAAGTGATAACCAGGTAGCACTGATAACAGGTGAACAAAGGCTAGGATTTATCCAAGTAGTACCTGGTGCTGGCATCATACAATTATTAGTGCAAAATACAGGGAAATTTTCGGACAATCATCCTCCCGTTTCACAATCATATGATGGACAACGATATTGAAATTCAGCATCAGTCCATACAAATCCAGGGGCTAGTGTCATATCAATTATACTATGACGTATAAATATTGTATCTTTGCCAAAAAAACTATGGTAAAGTATAAGGTTACATTAACGCAAGAGGAAAGAGAAGAGTTGCTGTCTATAACGAAAGGAGGAACTCATACATCTAAAAAAGTGATACACTCACTGAT
>CAIUZK010000157.1 GCA_903903635.1 uncultured Bacteroidota bacterium | reverse complement strand
CCTGAATGAATATCAAACCGGAATCAAAGTAGACAAAAACCAATTGGACAAAAAACGAATTCGCTACCATACCAACATCCCAGAACTCAACTACAGAATTTATCCTTAATTTGTAGGAATTATTTTGAAAGTCTTACTAAGCATGCTAACCGGGCCTCCGGTGCTGTTTAAGGTGCCAAAATGGTTAGGGTTGGGTACAGTCATGCCTTCAATCTGCCAGAGCATGCCAGTGGGGGAATTACCTCTTACCACAATATCGTTGCGGCTATCGTTGCCGGCCACTATTCCCGCATAATTGGCTGCCATCCTCGACGGGTCGCCCAAAGCGCCTGCATAGCGTTTTGTTTCATCTACATTGAACGACCGGGCGCTTACCAGAGCCATATCATTTATTGTACGGTTTTTATCCCTTCCCTTGTCGTAAGATATTGTTATTGCATCCAGTTTATGCACTTCCTCCTGAAGGTTTATATTCAGGTTTACCTCCTTACCGGCAGTAACCTCAATATTATTTACTATCTGGTCTTCATACGATATATAGGATATTTTTATTGAGCAACGACCTAGTTTCACACTGTCGATTTTAAAATGGCCGTTTTCATCTGTTACGGTTCCCCTCGTTGGGGTGCTGTTGAGTACCATAACATTTACCCCAGGTAACGGGGCTTTTGAGGCTTCGTCAAAAATATTTCCGGTAATTGTCTGTGTCTGGGCAAACAGGTTTATCCCAAACAAGAAAAGTGAAATTATTAGCGTTAATCGTTTCATATCAGTTTGATTTGATTGCAAAAATGCAACCACTCAGACAATTTTTCATTGATCTGGGTTAAGATTTATAAACAGCGTTCATTTTATTAACTTAGGTTAATCCGGAGATTGATTTTACCCGCCGTTGCTTTGCAACCCTCGATTTAATCCGGCTCAAAGCCTCGGGGGTAATACCCAAAGAAGATGCTATCATGTATTGAGGCACCCGTTGCAATAGCCAGGGATGCTTGTTGATAAGATTGGTATATCGTTCCAATATAGTTTCTTTTGCTTCGGCGGTAGATCCTTCGCTCATCTGGAGGAAAACCTGTTCGGCAATAAGCCGCCCTATTATATTCGCTTCAGGTACTTTTTGGTACAGCATCTGCAGGTCGGCATAAGAAATATCTACAATTTCTGTGTCCTCGAGTGCCTCAATAAAGGTTAGCGCAGGGTTACGGGTAAGGAAACTCTGATAGTCACTTATGTAATTATGTTCATTGCAGAAGCTTATGATCCGCTCCTTGCCATTAACCAGATAATACATACTGACCAATCCATAATTCATAAATGATACGTAATCGCAAACATTACCTTCCCTTACCACAAAATCACCCTTCTTAACGGTCCGGACATGTAATACGTTTTCAATTATCATCCAGCTATCCTCAGTCATGTTGGGCAATATTTGTTTATAAAAGGCCCGGAGATTATCAAATTTCCCAGTTGAAAGCATAAATCCAATTTGTTGCAAAGTTCTGAATTTAGATGATATTGCATAAGATATTTACTATTGTATAACAATACTGCGCCTTTTTGCGTTTGAAGCAATACAAAAACGAATTGAGGTTTGTTTTCCGCAATAAACTCATCAACTTTGTTTATTTTACAACTATATTCTAAATAGAGATGATCAGCATCCGAAACATAGTGAAACAGTATGCCAATCATCGTGCGCTGGATAATGTAAGCATTGAAATTGAAAAAGGTAAGGTGTTTGGTTTGCTTGGTCCGAATGGCGCGGGTAAGACTTCATTGATCCGCATAATCAATCAGATTACAGCTCCTGATTCCGGTGAAATCCTGTTCAATGGTGAGAAGCTTACCCAGAAGCATATTTCACGTATTGGTTACCTGCCTGAAGAAAGGGGGCTCTATAAAAAAATGGAGATTGGTGAGCAGGTACTTTACCTGGCCAGGCTCAAAGGGCTGGGTAAGGAAGAGGCCACCCGCCGGATAAAGTATTGGTTTACCAAACTGGAAATGGAATCGTGGTGGAATAAAAAAGTGGAAGACCTTTCGAAAGGCATGCAGCAGAAGGTTCAGTTTGTTGCTACTGTTTTGCACGAACCGGAACTGCTTATTTTGGATGAGCCCTTTACGGGTTTTGACCCGGTTAATGCGGAGATCGTAAAGAATGAGATACTTGAGCTAAACCGGAAGGGCGCAACTATCATCTTCTCTACGCATCGGATGGAGTCGGTAGAAGAACTGTGCGATTCAATTGCCTTGCTGAACCTCTCGCATAAGATTCTGGATGGTAAGGTGAAAACAATCAGGAATAATTTCCGCAATGGCATTTATTTATTCGAGTTTGAGGGGAACAGTATAAGCGGTAACAATAACTTACCCTTTACCATACTATCAGAAACCAACCATGATAATAGCTGGCAATTAAAAGTGAGGATAAATGAAGGCAGCCGGGTAAACGATGTATTGCAATATATGTTGCCACTGGTTACCATTACCAAAGTAGAAGAAGTAGTGCCTACCATGAATGAGATCTTTATACAAACAGTAAGCAAAGCCATATAATCCATGAATAAGATATTGCTCATTATACAGCGGGAGTACTTTTCAAGAGTTAAGAAGAAGTCATTTCTTATCATGACTTTTCTGGTGCCGGTATTATCTATAAGCTCCTTTGTGCTTATGTTTTACCTGATGGCAAAACAAAGCGACCTTGGGGATAAGAAAAAAGTGGAAGTGGTAGATGAAAGCGGCATGTTTCAGAATAGCCTTAAAAACATCGGCACACTAGATTTCGTTTTTTCAGGGGATAATTATAAAAGCGCTCAGGCCGGATTCCTTAAATCAGGTTACGATTACCTGCTGCATATACCTTCGGGCTGCACGGGTGTGCAATTATTAGGAGAGAAAAAACCAAGCGCTGTTGTGCTTCAGAATATTGAAACAAGGCTTAGTGAAATTGCACAGTCCCGGCGCCTGCAAAAAGCAGGGATAGATACTGCGGTGCTTGCTTTGGCTCAGAAGCCGATCTCTATTGAACCTATACAGCTTACAGAAAAAGGCATTATTAACGCCCAAGTGGCAGTGGCCTATGTAGTGGGATTTGTTGCTGCGTTCCTGATTTACATGTCGTTGTTTATTTATGGCGCCCAGGTGATGCGGGGCGTGATAGAGGAAAAGGTAAGCAGAATAGTAGAAGTAATTATTTCATCAGTTAAACCATTCCAGCTAATGATGGGAAAGATCATTGGCATTGGGCTAGTTGGATTGACCCAGTTTGTGCTTTGGATTGTTCTCTCCCTTGTTTTGTCAACCGCAGCGGGAACACTGATTGCCAAACAGGCAGGAGTTGCCACGACTGCTAATGTAGCTCAAATGCAGCAGGCCGCGGGACCGGCAGGCGCTACTGCCTCTGCCGTAGCGCCCCAGGACCCTGCCAGCAATGCAACAAAGATCATGCAGTCTATAAAGAGCATACCGCTTACTTATACCATCCTTTGTTTCCTGTTTTATTTCTTATCAGGTTACCTCTTATACAGCGCAATTTTTGCGGCTGTTGGCTCAGCGGTAGACAATGAAACCGAAACACAACAATTTATGCTGCCCATCACGTTGCCTTTGGTTTTTACCTTCGTTATCTCAATGAGTTTTATCATCAATAATCCCGACAGCACACTTTCTATCTGGCTATCCATGATACCGCTTACATCACCTATTGCCATGATGATACGCATACCATTTGGTGTGCCCTGGCCGCAACTTGTTTTGTCAATGGTTTTAATGGTGCTTGGCTTCCTGTTTACTACATGGGTTGCTGCCCGTATCTACAGGGTAGGTATTCTTATGTATGGTAAGAAGGCCAGCTACAAGGAATTGGCCAAATGGTTTATGTACAAGGAGTAGCAACTGGCATGGCAATTGTAAAATCGTTAGTTTTGGGCTATATATGAAGCATATAAGGGCGAAATTTGTATATCCTTTTATTTTGTTTGCAGGTCTTATGTTGACCTCTGCATTTTGCAGTGCGCAATATGAGGTGTCATCGGGGTTCGATGTCAGCTATCCGTTTCTGGTTAATGCAAGTAATTCCAGCCTCAACTACAGCCAGCTTAGTTTTGGTATGAAGCTTGGGGTAGCCTACAAGCCGCCGGAGACACAGTTTTTCCCGATATTGAATGTAAGTTTTGGCCGCACAAGGTTGCCCCTGTTGCAGATGGGGAAGAATGTGGCGGCACTTAACTTTAACTACCTCAATGTAATGCTCAATGAAAATTTCATAGTCCGGTTCCCCAAAAGCGAAGTGTTCATTTACGGAGGTATTGGTTTTTCAGATCTGGCCAGGAAAAGTCTGGTAATCACGGGCTCCGGAGGCGAACAAATGAAGGGAACTATTGATTCTACTGCCAATATCACCTCTTTGTTGCCTGCAATGAATATAGGCGCTGAATATAATTACGGAGAATCGGCAGGCAAGGATCTTTATCTTACTGTAGGGGTAAATATGCACTACATCATGATGCTCAACGACCGCAATACCTATTACCTTTCAGTTGATAAGTCTTTATACACCCACTCGTACTATACAGTAAACCTGACAGGCAATCTGGTTACACCTTCATTTTATATTGCATTACATTACCTGCTGCATAAACATAGCAAAAGTAAAATGTACCTATAACTGGATTAGTCGAAAAGAGATAAAAGCTAGAAGAACAGGAACTTCTTCTTTTTCTTCATCAGGCGCACCGATTTCATGTGTATATCTCCGTTAGGGCGGTTGCTTCTGTCGCCTGCGGCATTAGCTATTTTTTCTACCACATCCATACCTTCCAGCACCTCGCCGAAAACCGTATAATTACCATCCAGGTGAGGCGTACCGCCTGTAGTTTTATACATTTCGCGCTGCTCGGGCGTGAATTTTCTTCCTGTTTGTTGGGCTATTCTGTCCAGTTCTTCATCTGTAGCCTTCTTGCCTACCACAATATAATACTGGCAGGCAGAGCCCGATTTATCAGGGTTATTGTCGCGGGCCACACCAAGCGCACCACGCTTGTGATAATAAGCTTCATTGATCTCTGCAGGAACTTTATAGCTCAATTCACCATTGCCCAGCATTTGTCCGGGCTTTGCATTTTTAGATTGAGGGTCTCCGCCTTGTATTACAAATGACGGTATGCAGCGGTGAAATAATGTGCTGTCGTAAAAATGTTCTTTTGCCAGCTTCACCATATTATTGCTATTGAGTGGTGTATTGTCATACAGCATAACAATTATGGTTCCCGAGTCTGTTTCAATTTTTATTTTATGCTTCTGTGCAAACGTATTTATGGCGATGAATAATATAGCCAGGGAAAGGAATCCTTTTTTCATATAAAAATCACAAATTCAATGAATGAGGGCGCAAGATAAAGTTTAGTGTAAACAATTGCAACTTTGGAGATTCTGCTTTTGTCAGTAGCTAAATAAGTGGGCGTTTATTTTGATTTTATTGTACTGTATTATACCGTATCAATAAAACGTTTCTCCACTTTATTGAATATGACGATGCCGGTAATTAGCAATGTTATTGTAAATACCATACTGTAAAGCAACCATTTTATGTCGAAAGAACCCTGACCAAGAAAACCATACTTGAATGCTTCGAAAAGGGATGTCAGTGGGTTTATCAGGAAAAATATTCTTTTTCTGCCATGAACCTCAGAAAGCGGTATTATCACAGGGGTAGCATACATGGCCAGTTGTACGCCAAAACCGATCAAAAAATTCAGGTCACGGTACTTGGTAGTGAGTGAGGTAATAAGTATTCCGAATCCCAGGCTCATAAGCACAATTACGAGCAACCAAACAGGAGCCAGCAGTATATACAGGTTGGGTGTTATAGATTTATTTACAAACACATAATAGAGCCAGAAAACCGCAAATAAAGCAAACTGAATAAAGAATTTAATGAGTCCCGAAACCACCTTTGAAAAAGGCAATATAATACGAGGAAAATATACTTTACCAAATATAGATGCATTGTCGGTAAATGTCCTTGATGTGACATTCAGTGTATCAGCAAAATAATTCCACAGTGTTGTGCCTGCAAGGTAAAAAAGGATAGGTGGAATTCCCTGCCCGGTTGGTATTTTGGCAATGCTGCTGAAAATAAGCAGAAACATTAACGAAGTAAGAATTGGCTGCACAAGAAACCATATTGGGCCAAGGATAGTTTGTTTGTATACAGTAATGATGTCTTTTTTTACAAACATCATCAGCAGGTCGCGGTAGCGCCAAAGCTCTTTGAAATCAATATCAAGGTATCCCCGGCGCGAAGAGATATGAATATCCCACTTATCATTACCAGCCGTATGTTCCATCATATACCTATAGCTTACCTTAAATATTAAACAGCTTATTTTTTCTTTGATCTGAACCAACTGCGAATGCTCTTCTTGTTGCTTTCGGCATAATAGCCATTGCCATAGGATCCATATCCATATCCGTACCCATATCCGTACCCATATCCGTATCCATATCCGTACCCGTATCCTTCTTCATAGCCATACCCATATGCAAAGCCCCGGTTTGCTACAACATCATTAACAACAAAGCCAATGCGTTTCACTTTCCCGCTCTGATAAAGTTCATTTGGTATATTAAGCTGCTGTTTATAGGTATAACCCTGTCTTAGGATATACAATGTAATATCTGCATACTTGTTTATGAGTTGGGCATCGGTTACCAATCCTACTGGTGACGTATCAATTATAATATAGTCAAATTCATTCCGAAGTCTTTTAAACAAATCCTGAGTTTGTGTCAAAAGCAGAAGTTCGGCAGGATTAGGTGGTATTGGTCCGGAAGGTAAAATAAACAAATTCGGATCAACCCCTGAAGGAATTATGATTTCCTCAAATGATGCTTTCCCTATGCAATAGTTGGAGAACCCGATACTCTTATCCAATCCAAGTGTTTTCGAAATTTTCGGCTTTCTCAGGTCAAGTTCCATCAATACTACCTTTTTCCCGGACATAGCCAGGGTTATTGAAAGATTGACTGCAATAAATGACTTTCCCTCACCACTCATACTTGAAGTGATCATGAGAATCTTGTCATCATGATTAGTAAGCATGTATTGCAGGTTGGTACGTAATGCTCTGAACTGTTCTGCAATAACTGTCCGGCTGTTTTTACGCACTGCAATTGCCTCGTTTTCCAGACTATTGCCAATCTCTCCGATAACTGGAATAGCACTGGCTGTGGTGATATCTGTTTTACTTATGATTTTAATATTTAAACCCCTGCGCAATATGATTACTACAAAAGGCAAAACAATGCCGAAAATCAATGACATCATCAAAACTCTGGAGTGGTTGGGGAATACCAATCCCACCATAATTGCAGGGTCAATAATATTTGCATCTGCAACAGTTGAGGCCCGCTGGATAGCTGTTTCCTCTCTTTTCTTTAGGAGGAAAATATAAAGTTCCTGTTTTATTGATTGTTTACGGGAAAAATCAAGATAATCTCTCTCTACCTTAGGAACATGTTTAATATTTCCATATATATTTTCTAATTCCTTTTTTATTTTCTTATTTTTCAGCTCAACTTCTTGTTTAGAAGAAACAAGAGATGAAAGTATATCCTGTTTGAGTTTCTTTTTCTGCTTTTCCAAAGTAAGAATTATAGGATGGTCTTTTGTTAAGGAAATCAGGTCGTTTTGTATCTGGTTTTGAACAGTGTTCAATTTATTAAGTAATTCCGCCATTCCGGCATTGGCCATCAGGGAAGCAGGAAGTGTAATTGGCTGGTCATCCGGAACATGCTGAAGGTAATCGCTGATTGCACCCATTACCTGAAGATCCATATCGGAATTCTGCAACTTTTCATCGGTTGTAGAACTTGCGTTAATAAGATGAGCTGATTGAGCTCCCATATCGGCAATTTTGTTGGTTTGCTTATACTCTACAATACTATCTTCTACTCCACTCAATTCGGAAAAAACCGAATTAAGCCGGGTGTCAATGAAATTAATTGTACTGTCTGATATCCTGTTTTTATTCTCCACATTTGTTGTCATGTAGATATTCATCAATTCATTGATAATCGCTATTGACTTTTCCGGTATGTTATCGGACATGGACAGGTACATAAAGCTAGCGCCTTTGGTAGGCGGCGCTACTTCAACTGCCCCCATGTACCTTCTGGCAATTTCAAGGATTGGACTTATGTCAATATTATATGTAAGTTTTGGTGGTGCATATTCAAAACCTTTTTTCAAAACAACTTTACCAAGACCTGTTAATAGCAGGGTATCTCCCCATTTGCCATTTATTACTTTTCCGTCATCTTCCACAAGGCGGTAACCTTCATTTGACATGTTGATAACTTTGCACCCGTATGATGCATCTGTTGAATCAACAATAACAAACTCAAATGGCCTGTTGGTAAATACGTTTGTAACCTTAAATCTACCTATAATAGAATAGTCAATATTCAGATGTAATTGCTTTACCACTTTAGCCATAGTGGTTCTGCTTTTCAACATTTCAATTTCATTATCGAGGTTCAAGTTACTACTGCCTAATCCAAGTGCTTTGGCAATATCATCGCCCGAATTTGAATTTTTTTTCTGGTCAATAATGAGGAATTCAGCAGTAGATCTATAAATGGGAGTAGCATACCTCAGATAAAGGTTGCCAATGATTAATGAAATAATAATACTACCTAAAAGCCATGGCCAAATAACAAGCACCGTAGATACCAGCCATTTTAAATTAAATGAGCCGGACTCTACCGAATTAGGCTTTTCAATCTCTCCGGGATTAATTGGAGTAATACCTTCCATTCAATAATTATTTTATACTTTTGAAAACGACTATAAGAGATGCTATTGAGATGATTGATGATAATATTCCTAAATTCCTTACAAAGGTTTGATCACTGCTTTGCATTTTAAATTTATTAGGTTCCACATAAATCATATCATTTTGTTTAAGGTAGAAATATGGATGCTGGAAGATTTTGCTGGTACTAATATCGTATCTGGCACATATTTTTTGGTCGCCAACTGATCTGACTAACAAGATATTATCCCGTTTTGAGGTAAGATTGAGGTCGCCGGCATTGGCAATGGCATCAATAATATTGAATTTCTCATTAGATGAAAAAAAAATGCCAGGCCTTGGTACATCACCAAGAACGGTAATCTGGAAATTAGTAATACGAATATTTACAACTGGCTCTATGTAATATTCCTTCGCCCTTTCTTTAATTACGTCTCTTGCTTCAGTTGTTGTTAATCCTCCCACTTTTACTCTCCCAATCAAAGAATACTCAATATAGCCATCTTTATCAACTGCAAAGGTTGGCAACTGACCTGAGCCTGTAGTTGGGTTTCCGGTATTGGTGGTAACCGGATTACTTGCCATACTTTGTAAAAGGGGAGTTACAGATATAGACAGCAAATCATTTGGCTCAATTCTGGGTTCTGTATAAGGTGTATTGGAACTGATTTCTACTGATTTGGAAATTGTATCCGGTAAATCCCTGAAATAGACCATTTTCTTCGTTGACACACAAGAACTTCCCATCAATGTAGCCCCGAGCAAAAATAAAAGAACAAAGCCGGTAAAGCCTCGTTTGATGAAATCAGACATTTTTAAATTTTTTATCAAAAATAGCTTAAATAAAGTATAAAATAAAAATCGCAGCCCTCCTGGTTACATTTTAGGAATCCACTTTTGCCGTTTGCAATAAGTTGTATTAGTTACAGTCTGGCACTTATCATCTTTTTATCCAAACAGCCCTTAACATCATATATAATTCCTCCAGTCCTGATTTTTTTGGTCCAGTCTGTAACAAGGAAATCCTTGTGGGCAACTGCCAGCACCATGGAATCATAAATAACATCCTCTGGAAGCATAGTAACTATCCTGATTCCATACTCATGGTCTACTTCCTCTGGTTTGGCCCAGGGGTCGTAAATGGTAGGTTTGATTTCATATAATTCCAATTCTTTTATAATGTCTACCACTCTTGTATTTCTGACATCAGGACAGTTTTCTTTGAAAGTGATACCTAATACAAGAACATTTGCACCTTTAACTGCTATATCATTACGGATCATTAATCTTACAAATTCACCTGCTATATATTGCCCCATACCATCATTGAGCCGTCGGCCTGCCAGAATGATCTCTGGATGGTAACCGGCTTCCTGAGCTTTTTGAGCAAGGTAATAGGGGTCAACTCCAATACAATGGCCTCCTACAAGCCCCGGCTTGAATGGTAAAAAATTCCACTTTGTAGCTGATGCATCCAGTACATCATGGGTATCAATTCCCAGCCGGTTGAATATTTTTGCCAGTTCGTTGACAAAAGCAATATTGATATCGCGTTGAGAATTTTCAATAACTTTCGCTGCCTCTGCTACCTTAATGCTAGGTGCCAGATGTGTACCTGCTGTAATAATAGTTTTATATAAGTTATCTATTTCTATAGCAGATTCTGGTGTAGAACCAGAGGTTACTTTTTTGATTTTTGCAACCGTATGTAATTTGTCTCCCGGATTAATTCGTTCGGGACTATAGCCACAATAGAAATCTGTATTGAAGACTAATCCAGACACTTTTTCCAGCACCGGAACGCACTCATCTTCGGTTACGCCGGGGTAAACTGTCGACTCATAAACCACAATGTCTCCCTTTTTTAAAACCTTTCCAACGGTTTCGCTGGCTTTATAAAGTGGCATCAGATCCGGACGGTTGTTTTTATCTACCGGGGTTGGCACAGTTATGATAAATACATTACAGCTACTGATATGCTGAATTTTATCTGAGCAAAAGAGCCCTTTTTCATGCAAACCCGGTACTTTATCTGTTATTACCTGCCCCAACAGTTCTTCACTTACCTCCAGGGTATTGTCAACTTTACTCAGGAGTTCCTGAATACGAAACTTATTAATGTCGAAGCCAACAACAGGGTAGTACTTGCTGAATTCAACAGCCAGGGGTAAGCCTACATATCCAAGCCCGATTACCGAAATGCAATACTTAGAACTGCTCATGAAACAAATAATAATTTATACTGATAATGAGGTTTTTACAATCAATTTCTTAATCACATGCAAGATTTAAAAACACAACCTTGAATTTTGAAACGGATAGTTGGCAAAGGTATGATAATCTTTTGTGCCTGCCATAGCTTTAAGGTTAGCTGCATGTTTTTCGTGGTGCATGTCACTGCCACAATAATCGTAGAAGTTTTGTGATATAAGTTTATCTGCTATTGCTTTAATGTTACGGCCGTAATACCCGCTTACTGATAGCATATTGAGTTGCATCAGGCAGCCCCTGTCCTTCATTTCGTACAACTTACGCATCTCCTGATGAAAAAACAGATATCGTTCCGGGTGGGCGATGATGGGGCGATAACCTGCTGTTTGCATTTTATAAATTACCTCCATGAGCATAGGCGGTTCATAAAGCATGGAGAATTCTACCAATACCTCCTTTTCATAAATAGTTAGCAGCGGTTCAGTATCGATCAGCTTGATGAAATGCTCATCAATATAGTATTCAGATGCCGCTTTTATAGAAACATTGATATTGTTTTCCTTCAATGCGGTTTGCAGTGTAGCCAACCCGGACTGTATGGTTTGTGATGTATTAGGGTAGTAATCGATCATGGTGTGTGGGGTCGTTATTATTGTACGGTAGCCCATTTCCACCAGACTTCGCACAAGTATAAGACTATCCTCAATAGTTTTGGCGCCATCATCTATGCCTGGAATCAGGTGTGAGTGCATATCTGCGCCCAGAAAAGACCAGTTGGCATTTTCGGATGCCGCAGCACCTGCATGCGCTTCTTTATCCTTTTTCCCCCAATTGAATAGCTTGCCAAACATTGGGAAGCAAGATAATGAAAAATCGGGGTGTATATACGCGACAACATCGAAAAATCAATATCTTTAACTATACTTTATTATCGGTATTATAATCAGGAATAAAGAAGAGAAGAATATTTTACTGACCACACCGCTTATGATTGATGTAAAATATGATTATCGGAATATGATTATGCGATATATATAGGACTCGAAGAAAGGACTAACAAAACATCTATGAAGCACAGAATGAGGAAATATATTCATTAAAATAAACAGGAAAAGGCTATACTGCAAAACTCTCGCCGCAACCACAACTACGGCTGGCATTAGGATTGCTGAAATGGAACCCCTTGCCATTCAGGCCATCTGAAAAATCGAGGGTAGTATCGCAGAGGTATAAAAAACTTTTAAGGTCTGTAACCAGCTTTACGCCCTGATCTTCAAACACCTGATCGCGCGGTTGAGGTTCATTATCGAAATCAAGTTTGTAAGACAGGCCCGAACAGCCGCCACCAACCACGCTCACGCGAAGAAAATAATCCTCTCCCAGGCCGGAGTCCTGCTTCAGCTTTACTACTTTTTCTTTTGCTTTGTCACTTACGTAAATCATTTTCTTAGTCTAAAGTATTTAGTCCCGGGCCTGCTATCTGGTAAAAACAGGTGCAAATATATTGCTTTCTCTGTTTTTGGAATATGATTCCGGGCATAAAACGGCTGTTTTTAAATTAATGCGCTTTCTTCTCAGCCACCAGTTCAGGCAGACCATTTTTCACCCGGTAATCATTGATAGCCGCTTTGATCGCATCTTCGGCCAATACAGAACAATGTATCTTAACAGGTGGTAAAGCCAGTTCCTCTACAATATCCATATTATCTATCGCCAGCGCCTGGTCAACAGTTTTTCCTTTCAGCCATTCGGTAGCCAGTGAGGATGATGCAATAGCTGAACCGCAACCAAAAGTTTTGAATTTGGCATCGCTGATCAGGCCGCTTTCTTCATCTACTTCTATCTGAAGCCGCATTACATCGCCGCATTCGGGAGCGCCAACAAGGCCGGTGCCTACATTGGTTTTCGATTTGTCGAGTGTTCCAACATTTTTCGGATTGGAATAGTGGTCGATTACTTTATCTGAGTATGCCATAAAAGCAAATAATTAAAAGTTGAAATTAAAACTGTGCAACAAAATGCACTTTCTTTATTGTGTTATTCAATCAAAAACAAACTTGTCAAATCTCCCCGATAACTCAGTTGAAATCAACAAACCCCCATAACCTATTTCCTGAAACAAGATCCCGATTTGCGTTCATGGGTTAATGGTGCTCCCATTCAATAGCGTTGATATCTACACCTTCTTTAAACATTTCCCAAAGTGGGCTCATTTCACGAAGTTTGTTTACGGTATTCTTAATAGCATCAATAGTAAAATCAATCTGTTCATCGGTTGTAAACCTGCCTAATCCAAAACGTAATGAGCTATGAGCAAGGTCATCACCCAATCCCAGCGCCTTAAGCACATAAGATGGTTCCAAAGATGCTGAAGTACAGGCCGAACCACTTGAAAGTGCGATGTTTTTATTAAAGCCCATCATCAATCCTTCGCCTTCCACATATTTAAACGAAATGTTGGCGGTGTGCGGCAGTCTGTGCTCACGTGAACCATTAACATAAGTTTCTTCCATTTCCATTAGTGAAACTTCAAGGCGATCGCGCATTTTACTAAGCCGCTTTGCTTCGGTATCCATTTCCTGCATACAAATTTCGCATGCCTTGCCAAGACCTACAATACCCGGTACATTAAGTGTGCCGCTGCGCATGCCACGCTCATGGCCGCCGCCATCCATCTGTGAGGTGACCTTCACACGTGGATTTTTGCGGCGCACATATAAAGCCCCCACGCCTTTTGGGCCATACATCTTATGCGCGCTAAAAGCCATAAGGTCGATACCATCTGCATTTACATCAACGGGTATTTTACCAACTGCCTGCGTAGCATCGGTAAAGAACAATACACCATGCTTACGTGCTATTTTACTTATTTCCTGCACTGGCTGAATTACACCTGTTTCGTTGTTCCCATACATAATCGAAATAAGTATGGTTTTCTCAGTTATGGCTTTTTCCAGTTCATTAAGATCTATAAGGCCATCTGCTTTTACATTTAGGTAAGTTACCTGTCCGCCTGTCTTTTCAATATGCTTGCAGGTATCAAGTACTGCTTTGTGCTCGGTAGTGCAGGTAATGATATGGTTGCCCTTGGTAGCATACATTTCATAAACGCCTTTCAGGGCGAGATTGTCTGCCTCAGTAGCTCCGGATGTGAAGATGATTTCTTTAGGATCAGCATTAATTAGTTTAGCAACCTGCTCCCGTGAATAATCCACAGCTTCTTCTGCTACCCATCCAAAGGAATGGTTGCGGCTGGCAGCATTACCGAATTTCTCAACGAAATAAGGCAACATTGTTTCCAGCACACGCGGGTCCATTGGTGTGGTAGCGTTATTATCAAGATATATTGGCAGTTTCAATTCCATAGATTTATACTTTTACAATCCTTATCTGCAAAGTTACGTCAAAAGTGCTACTTTAGCGGGACTGCCTGATTGTAGGTTTATATGTATCTATCGTTAAAAACTATACCGTATTTATGAAAATTGAACATCTGGGAATTGCAGTAAAAGAATTAAGTGTATCCATACCCTTATTTGAGCAACTATTAAATACACCTTGTTACAAGACGGAACAAGTGGCTACCGAAGGTGTGAATACAGCCTTTTTTGAAGTGGGCTCTTCAAAAATCGAACTTCTTGAGGCTACCACCGATAATAGCCCTATTGCAAAATTTGTAGGTAAGAAAGGGGAAGGTATTCATCATATTGCTTTTGAAGTTGAAAACATTGAGGCTGAAATGAAACGGCTTGCTGCTCTGGGTTTTGAGCTACTCAATGAACAACCTAAAAATGGTGCCGACAATAAACTGGTCTGTTTTTTACATCCCAAAGGAACAAACGGAGTTCTGGTTGAGTTATGTCAGGATAAGAGGTAGAATGATTTACCGCTTGAATTTTTTAGTGATAGTTGATAATAATCCGGAAATTTATTCCTTTTGGTTATATAGCAGGCTTTGTTTTTACAAAATGAGGCTATATTTACCCGTTGCAAATTATGCAGATACTGCAATAATCAACCACCTGTTGATTAGCTGTTTTTCAGGGCTAAACTGAAATATTGTTAACATTCGTTTGTATTTCTTAATGATTTTGTATATTTATCTTAATGAATGTTGTAACATCGATTAATGAGTATTTCGGGAAAGTACCAATAGCCATATGGGTTATTGATGAAGTATCTATGCGTTTCCTGGCTGTAAATAATGCTCTTCTTACAATGTATGGTTATAGCGAAGAAGATTTTTTAGCCATGACCATAAGCGATATTGTGGTTAGTGATAGCCCATCCGCAGGTGTAGCGTATTTTATAACAGATACGGGAGAATGCAGTCGGCACAAAAGGAAAAACGGAACTGCATTTTATGTCCGGATACTTTCACAGGAAGTCAGTTTCAATGATATTCCAGCCCGTTTATGTTATGTGCTTGACATAGACAACAAGGTAGTTGAAGAACAAAAGAACGCAGAATTACTATTACAACTGAAATATCAGAAGGAACGGATCGATAATATTTTGTTATCTGTAAACGATGGAATATGGTCGAGAAGGGCTGATAATTTTGATCTTATTTACGGAAACAGCGCCTACTTTCAATTGTATGGTTTGTCGCCGGAAGGGCAGAACAATGGGATAGAGCAACTTCAAAAATCAGTGTTCCCGACAGACCTTGAACAGGTAAACTCGGCCATCAGGCAGGTTTTGCTGACTGGAGAAGCAGAGGCGGAATACAGATATTTGAGAAGTGATGGAAAAATAAAAACATTAAGAACAAAGGCATTTCTGAAAAAAAGCACTGATGGCAATCCTGATATTATAAACGGAATAACCAATGATATAACACTGGAGAAGGAGTTGTTTGATGCAATAAGGACCAGTGAGCATAGACTGTTGGCTACAATCAATAATACCAAAGACCTGATTTGGTCGGTGGATACAGATCTGAGAATCACTTTTTGCAATAAGGCGTACCAGGATTTTTTTTTGAAACGATCTGGAATAGCCCTTGATGAAGGCGATTATGTACTGGGGCAATGGCACTCTGAATCTTTTATAACTAAAAGAAAAAGTGATTACGAGCGTGCGCTGAAGGGGGAGAGTTTTATGACCATAGTGGAAGAAAACTATGATGGTATTGTTATGTATAATGAAATCAGTACAAATCCTGTAGCTGATCATGATGGCAGGATCATAGGGGTAAATTGCATAGCCAGAGATATTTCCAGGCAAAGGATTCAGTTGATTAACATCAGGGCGCAAAATGAAAAGCTGAAACAACTTGCCCGTAAAAAGATGCATATTGTTCAGAAAAGCCTTGATGTTATTCTGGGCTCGATGCATCAAACAAATATTGCTGCAGAGCCCGGCGCTCAATACGGCAACGTGGAAGTGCTCCCACATAATACCAGGGAAGAAATTGAATCTATTGTAAGAGAAATTGTCAATGTTACCATGAGTATTGATGCCAGTTTTCCTGATACGGATGAGATTATTTCAAGACTCTGATTTGAAGAACTGAGGTGGCAAATCAAACAATAGTCCGGTTAGAAACGTTCTCCCATACCCAACCCAAAAAGCGCAAAATCGTATACTGCCGGATCCTTTGAATTCAGCGTTTTCAGGTAGGTTGTCAGTGCAATTGCATTGGTCCAGTTTGATTTAATGTCAGGCAATATACCCAGCCGTTCGGCTACCCTGGCTACATGCACATCCAGCGGACAAATCAGTTGCGATGGTTTTATTTTTTTCCATATCCCAAAATCAACCCCTTTGTTATCGTTGCGCACCATCCAGCGCAGATACATATTCAGTCGTTTGCAAGCCGAATTTCTCCGGGGTGTAGCAATGTGTTTTTTTGTTCTTTCAGGATGCTCTATGGAAAAGAAATAGTTGTGAAAATGCACCAATGCTTCCTCTATATTTGGCCGGGTATAATGCTTTCCCGATACAAAGGCATCCTCAAGCGAATCCGAATTACTAAAGTGATATTGAAGAAATGAAATAAAGTAAAGCAGGTCGGTGGTATTGAAGGTACGGTGTGCAAACCCAAGAAATCGTTTCAGGTCGGTTTCTTGATGATTGAGGATAAAGTCATAAGGAGTATTATCCATCCATAGCATCAGTTTCCGGCAGTTGTTGATAATGGTGGTGCGGTTGCCCCAGGCCAGCACTGCGGCAAACAAACCCGAAATTTCGATATCCTGTTTTAAAGAGAACGAATGAGGTATACAGATGGGGTCTCCATCAATAAACGAAGGCTGATTGTACAGGGCCACTTTAGAGTCGAGGAATACTTTTAACCGGCGGCTATCATTCATTCAGCTAAAGTAGTATTTAAACAGGGAGTTTTAATCAGCTACAAAATCAGCCAGTGGTTGAAGGCGATTAACGGTAAGGTATTATTTGTGCCAGTTAACCCCAAGCAGCAGATTGCAGGCCAGTCCTGTCCTCATGCCTTCCGGCACATTGGCATAACCATAATGCACCCTGCCCTGAATATCCATACTTAGTTTGCCACTGTGAAAGAATTCGTAACCGGTTCCCAGCAAGATAGAAGCCCCGCCATGCATCCAGGGGGGCCTCAAAATATTTATCGAATGATTTTTTAATTGTCTGGCAATCTTTTCCATTGGTCAGATAGCTGCATATTTCATGTGAAACTAAGAACAAATCATGGTTTAGGGCAAGCAAAAGGCTCCCTGAAATGGGAGCCTTTTGCTAAAAATATTATCCTTAATAAACTACTCAAGCTTGAAATAGATAGGCAGTGTATAATAAACCTTAACCGGCTTACCATTCTGCTTACCGGGATGCCATTTGGGCATTTGAGAAACTACGCGTTTCGCTTCTTCATCACATCCGCCCCCTATTCCACGTTGTACCTGAACATCAGATACAGAGCCTTCTTCATTTACCACAAACTTCACAATAACACGCCCTTCAATATTGCTTTCCTTAGCCGCATCCGGATATTTAATATTTTTAGCCAGGTAAGCCTTAATATCATAATCGGTAGTAGGCATCTGCTCCACATAGTTGAAGATAGCAGGTGGTGGTGGTGCAGCAACAACTCCTGTACCAGGGCCCTTGTCTACTATACCTGGTTCCAGCGCATTCACATCTCCATCCTTTGTTTCCTTTCCTACAGCTACTATTTTATCCTGTGGTGGCGGCACTTCATCCTCTTTTACCTGATCATCGGGCTTAATTACCGGAGGCGTAAATTTTACGGTAGGTTTTACCGGGGGGGGAGGAGGAGGAGGTGGTGGTGGTGGTGGTTTCTTTGGGTCAATTGGCGGAGGCTCGGCAAGTGTAACCTGCTTCATCATAGCAACCGGTTTCTTCTCCTTTCCGGCGTTCATATTGACTATGGCATATGTAGCTGCAAACAAACCAATACCCGCCAGAACAAGCAATGAACTCGTTACTCGCTTTGGGTAATGTTTACGCAACTCATATCCGCCATAATTTTTATTACGACCCTCAAAAATGATGTCGATATAGTCGCTGACTAAAATCTTATTAATATCCATCGTACTAATATTTCTTTTTAAAAAAGCTGAAAATTGTAATAATCTATTCCAACTTTTTAGCTTGTTAACTTCGTCTTGCTAACCTTATTTAATACCATTTGCCACTTCGGTCTCCTTAATAAAGTTCTGGTCTACATCCGAGATATCAATAATGGCATATACCTTAATGTCATTAATGTTCATCTCATCAAGCATATTCACAAGGTCGCTGTAGGTGCTGGTGGTATCTGGTTTTATCAGTACGGTCATCTGGTCTTTTGCTGTCAAAGCACCCGACAACTTCAATGCATCAACACTTTTTTTCTTCGAAATGATCTCATCCCTGATACCATTTCTGGCGGCAAATGTTGTTGCCTTCAGATCCGGTGGTTTGGTAGGGTCGGTAGCCATTCCTTCATAATAGTAAATCTTATGATTCTTGCTCAATAAGATAGTAAGCGCTACACTCTCCTTGATCTTGTTTTTTTCTACCTCAGTCAGATCCTTGTCTTTGTAAGGCATATTTATTTCCATGGTCTTTGGCTTGGCCAATGTTGTGGTAAACATGAAAAATGTTATCAACAAAAATCCAAGATCCACCATGGGGGTAAGATCTATTCGCGTACTTAGTTTTTTACCTTTTTTGACTCCGGGGCCCTTTTTATGCCCCCCGCCCGAGGTATCTAATTCTGCCATAATGCTTTTATTTTATTCTGAATGTTTTGTTCTGAAATAGCATTTAAATACTGTTCACTAGCTCTTTTTTGCAGCAGCAGCATCCTGAGCTGCGGCTGTTCCCGGAGGAATTCCCTTAAGATTCGTGATCAGGTTAAACTTGAATATTTTCCAGCCTTCCAGTGTTTTAATGATTTTTGATACATACGGGTAGCTTGCATCTCCATCGGCTTTAATACAAATACGCAGTTTTGGATTGGTATTCCTTGCGCTTTTTATCCATTGAGCCAGTTCATTCTGTGCGCTGTAAACAGTAGTATCTACAGGTATGCCACCGGTATTAGTCTGCATTATTTTCCTTTCATCAGGACCAGCCGATAAGTATGACTTCAATTGGCTAAAAGGAATTCCTTCCGATGCATCAATTGAAAAGGCTGTCTTTTCAAGATCAGTTAATTTGAGGTTGTTATTTGCATCCAGATCCTCAATCAGGGCCCTGCGTTTTACTTTGTTGTCGATAGAGAAAAATATCCTTCCACGGCTATCTACAGTCAGCAACATAATATCCACATCCGGCAATTGAATATCCGAGATGGAAGAAGGTGTTTTTACAACCACTGGTTCTTCTGGTTTGAATTTGGTTGCCAGCATAAAGAACGTCAGCAGCAGGAAGGCCACGTCGCACATCGCTGTCATGTCAATGTGGGTGCTTTTCCTTGGGAGTTTGGCGTGAGGCATTTTTATTAAGTAAAAAGTTAAAAGTAAAAATCAAAAAGTGTCTTACAATTTAGGATCAGTATAAGTCACTGTTGTATGGAAGACACATTTCTAATTCAATTCCACAAACCTTCTTCATATATTTATTAATATACAGAGATTTGCCAATCCTCAGGCAAGCCTGGATTGGCAAATCTCCTGTATCAACAATTATTTGTAGTTAGCAGCAAAACTCTGTGTAAGAGTAAAACCGCTTTCGTCTATACCATAAGTGATACCATCAATAATGGTAGTATAGAAGTTGTAAGCAATGATGGCGATGAATGAAGTACTGATACCCAAAGCGGTATTGATCAGTGCCTCAGAGATACCACCCGCAAGGGCAGCGGCATCGGGAGCGCCTGCAGTATTCATTGACTGGAACGAACGGATCATACCCAATACCGTTCCGAACAGACCAAGCAGGGTAGCGCACGAAGAAATGGTAGAAAGGAACACCAGGTTCTTTTCAAGCATTGGCAACTCAAGAGCAGTTGCTTCTTCTATTTCTTTCTGAATGCTTAATACTTTCTGCTCAGTATCCAGGTCATGATTCAGGGTCATTTCTTTATACTTGGTAAGGCCGGAACGCATAACGTTACCTACAGAACCGCTCTGTTTGTCGCATTCTGCGATGGCAGCATCAACATTTTTATTGGCAAGATGATACTGTACTTTACGTACAAATTCACCTGCATCCATTTTGCCTTTAGCTTTAATAATGGTAAGTGCACGCTCAACCACAAAGCAAAGCAGTGTGAACAAAGTGGCAAGAAGAATAGGTACCACAAAACCACCCTGGAACATAAGGCCGAATACACCTGTAGCTTTTTGTTTTTCCTTATCAAGGAAGTTGCTGTCTGCACCCAATACGAATTTCCATGTAATATATCCAACTACTATACAGGCAACTACTATCAAAAGATTATACAGGAAATTACTTGAATTTTTTGGTTTACCTGCACTACTTCCTTGTGATGCTGATGGTCTTGCTGGGGCTGTTTTTACATCTGCCATAACTCTGATTTTTGATTTTTTGTTTTATGAATATTATTGAATGTACTTTTTGTGCGTTTGCAAAGATATAAGTACCACCCTAAAAAACAATTTTGGTGGTAAAATTAATTTTCAAATGTAGGGTTTTAATTTTTCACAGGCTACAAAGCTTTGTTATGTTTATATTTTCAAATCCATATAACTTAAATAATCAATAAATATTGCCTGTCCTATTAAATTTTCCTGCAGTAGGGGAGGGAATTATGCCCCCTTTGATAGATAGACGTAATTCCAAGGCATTTCCTTTGTATTTTCGTGAAATATTTTTTCAACCCCTTGATATAGTATGAATTTTAATCCATGGCACTCCGTTAGTTTTGGCAAAAATGTACCTGATGTAGTAAATGCCATCATCGAAATTCCGAGGTATTCCCGTGCCAAATACGAACTGGATAAAGAAACCGGATTGCTGCGTCTCGACAGGGTGCTTTTTTCGGCTGTATACTATCCGGCCAATTATGGTTTTGTACCCCAAACCTATTGCGATGATAATGATCCGCTCGATATTCTTGTGCTGTCTCAGATAGATATACAGCCACTTTGCATGGTGGAGGCTAAAATTATTGGCGTGATGCGGATGCTTGACCAGGGCGAGGCCGATGACAAACTGATAGCCGTATGTGCCAATGATATGAGCGTGGCCCATTACAACGACATCAGCGAATTATCGCCGCATTTTATTGAGGAATTACGGCATTTTTTCGAGGAATATAAGAAACTGGAAAACAAGGAAGTGAAAGTGGAGAATTTTCAGAACGCCCGGCTGGCAAAAAAAATATTGATGCACAGTATTAATGATTATAAAAATAAATTTGGCGCAACGCCAGGTAAAACTGACAGCCAGGCGAAATAAGAGCCGTTGGATAATTGCTCAGGTTATTATTAGAAGACAAATTCTTCCTTAATAACAGCAGATAGGGGATTTTTGATTCAGCGGGGTATTTTTTTTTACTTTTGAATTTGCATAATTATGAATTTAAACCTGACTACAATTCTTATACTTCTGGCTCTGGGCCTTATAGCCGGTATTTTAAGCAGTATGGTGGGTATCGGCGGAGGCATTCTAATAGTACCAGCCCTGGTATTCATTTTTGCCATAAGCCAGAAAATGGCTCAGGGTACGTCATTGGTCATGCTGCTGCCGCCTATCGGACTATTTGCGGTAATGAACTATTATAAAGCGGGCTATGTGGACTTTAAAGTCGCAGGGATACTCATTGTGGCCTTTATTGCGGGCAGTTATTTCGGCAGCAAGATTGCCCTGAACCTGGAAGAGATCACTCTAAAAAGGATTTTTGGCGTTTTTTTAATGGTAATTGCTGTTAAGTACCTCTTTTTCAGCAAAAGTTAGGGGCGATACCATTTTAAATCTGGAAAAAGGATCGGAAATTTTTTATTCACATGATAATCTGAACCCTTAATTTCGCATTCAATATGGTTTGGATTTCCGGTTTGAACATCATAAACCGACTATTTATATTATCAGGTACTCTCTGCCATGCAGATGGAATTAAACTATTTTATGAAGCGCACTAAGATAAAAGACATTCTAAAGAAGGAAGAATTCGACTATAAAGTAAACATAAAAGGTTGGGTTCGCTCTTTCCGCAATAACCAGTTTATTGCTGTAAATGATGGTTCCTGTATGGGAAACATACAGGTGGTAATTGGCCTCGATACCGATGAATCCCTGATCAAAAAGATCAATAATGGCGCATCGGTAAGCGTTGATGGAACTGTAATTGCCTCGATGGGGCGTGGACAGAAAGTAGAAATCAAGGCGGACAGTCTGACCGTATTGGGCGAATGCGACCCCGAAAAATTCCCATTGCAACTTAAGAACCGCCCGAGCCTGGAATATCTGCGTGAAATTGCCCACCTGCGTTTCCGTACCAATACCTTCAGTGCGGTTTTCCGTGTAAGACATTCGGTGGCATATGCTATCCATAAGTTTTTCAACGACCGTGGATTTGTATACCTGCATACGCCAATCATTACAGCATCGGATGCCGAAGGCGCCGGTGAGATGTTCCGGGTTACCACGCTGCCGTTTGATAATGCACCGCATAATGAGGATGGTACCATAAACTTTAAAGAGGATTTCTTCGGACGGGCTACCAACCTTACCGTTAGCGGTCAGTTGGAAGCCGAACTGGGCGCCATGTCCTTCAGCGAAGTATATACTTTCGGGCCTACCTTCCGGGCAGAGAATTCAAACACACCAAGACATCTGGCTGAGTTTTGGATGATAGAGCCAGAGGTGGCTTTCAATGATATATTTGATAACATGGACCTTGCCGAGGACCTGCTTAAATACATCATTAATTATTCGCTCGAAAATAACCGCGAAGACCTTGATTTCCTGGCTACACGCCTGGCAGAAGAGGAAAAACAAAAACCACAAAATGAGCGTAGTGAACTGGGCCTCATTGAAAAACTGGAGTTTGTGTTGAACAACAAATTTGAGCGCATCACTTATACCGAAGCTATTCAGATACTGCTTGATTCGCCTGCATACAAGAAAAAGAAATTCCAGTATGATGTAAGCTGGGGCATAGATATGCAGAGTGAGCACGAGCGCTACCTGGTAGAAAAGCATTTTAAGAAGCCAGTTATCGTAACCGGTTATCCCAAAGACATCAAGGCATTCTATATGCGGCAGAATGATGATGGTAAAACAGTAGCTGCTATGGATATTCTTGCCCCTGGTATTGGTGAAATAGTTGGTGGTTCGCAGAGAGAAGAAAGGCTGGATAGGCTAATGACAAGAATGGAAGAGATGCACATTCCTGCCGATGAAATGTATTGGTATCTGGATACACGCAGATTTGGCACTGTACCACATGCAGGCTTTGGTTTAGGCTTTGAGCGAATGGTTTTATTTATTACCGGTATGACCAATATCCGCGACGTAATACCATTCCCGAGAACACCTAAGAATGCTGAATTCTAGCAGAATCAAATTGTAATTTATAGATCCCATTCCCGTAAGGAGTGGGATCTTTTCTTTTTATTGCGCTATAAACTTTTTGCTATTTCAGTCTGTTGTATTACTACAACTCAGGTATGCCATTCAGTTTATGAATGGGCACATCGCTGGAGGATACAGAAAATGTTTTTAATGCCTTGAAAGCGGGAGCCACAAGCTATCTTACCAAATCTAACCCGGCTTCCGGAATAATGGATGCAATTCATGAGGCACACAAAGGAGGTGCGCCAATGACAAATAAGATAGCAAAAGAAATAGGCAATTTCAGCCAGAAAAAAGCCGGTAACGGACAATAGTTGGATTAGCAGGGTTAGACCCGTGAACAGGCAATAACCTCATACCTTTCCAGAAGATACAGAATATAAACAGATAACCTCATTATCGTTCATAAATATTGAGACTGTGCGCAAACACATTCACAATATTTATGAACAATTACAAGTTAATTCGCGCACAGGTGCGCTGAATAAAATTTATCCTGAAATTTGACTAGCTTCTTTTAACGTTTACAGCGTTAAGGCCTTTGGGACTGTTTTCTACATCGAAACTTACTTTGTCGCCATCACGTATTTCGTCTTTTAATCCTGATACATGTACAAAAAGATCTTTGCCGCCATCTGTTGGGGTGATAAATCCGAATCCTTTACTGTTATTGAAAAACTTAACTGTTCCTGTTTGCATTATAATTTGAATTAAAAATTTGAATAAAGCTCAAACATACAACTAATATTTGTGCCTGACCTATTTGTTTTTATTTTTGAATAATTCAGTTAAATATAATTATTCAACATAACGTTATTTTTAGCTCATAAAAGGGTCATCCGGAATCAGTTGTTATCGTACTAAAATACCCCAAAAAAGGTATTTTAATCGTGGGGCAGAATTTTTAATTTTGTCATTGTTCCTGAATCTCAATAACTAAGTGACGATGATTAAATAAAGTACACCATCTTACTCGTTCTTTTTCCTTTCTACTTCGTTGTAAAAGTCTTTAAATAGCGCACTATTCGCAGATTTTACGCCTCGTATAAAAGAAATATAACTTCGCAATATGGTGTACTT
>CAIUZK010000156.1 GCA_903903635.1 uncultured Bacteroidota bacterium | reverse complement strand
TTTCTGATAACCTGCTGAAATGTACTTGCATAAGCATTTCAGTCTTTTTATCGTACTTTGTAATCACACAATAGCATATTGGTTATACAAATATATGCATTGTTTTTGTAATTTTGTAGGAATTATTTTGAAAGTCTCCCTTACACAGGTTGTACAGGAGTGTTTAATAATTCAACATTGAAATTGATTTTGGCCCCTAAAGCCTTAAATACCTTGAGAATAGTATCAAAACGGGCATCTGTAAGACTATTTTCCAATTTAGAGATCTGAGCTTTCTGAACGCCTACCATTTTTCCCAGTTGTTCCTGGGTCAGGTTTCTATCTTGCCTTGCTTGCTTTAATGCCTGTCCCAATAAGTCCATTCTTAATTCCTGGTCAAAAGCCTCACGTTTGGGTGTGCCTTGCTTACCAATGTATTTATCGGTTACTTCATCAAGACTGTACAATTTCAGTTTCCCTTTATCACTCATTTCCTATCGTTTTTTCTGTTCAAAATATATTTTGCGAATTGCTTTCGCCTTTTCAATTTCCTTTTTAGGGGTTTTCATGGTTTTCTTTATAAAAGCATTGGTAGCTATTACAAGTGTTTTGTGTCTATTATCGTTATCCCCAAAAGCCAGTAACCTGAATTGCGTTTTATTATACAATGTTCTGAATTCCCAGATATCATCCGCCAGTTTCTTAAACAACTCATCATCCATGGTTGTTCTGGCTTTATAAATATTGTAAATGATCTTATCCCTCGATTTTTCATCCAGATTATCAAGGAAATCAATAACATCACCAAGGAATTAAACACTGAATTTTTCTTCCATAACGCATAAAGGGTAAAGGTAAAAGTTTCCTGAATAAGAAACAAATTTAGATCCCTCTTGCGTTTATAACGCGAATGCCCCGGCTGTGCGTTTATAACGCACGAAATACTGAAATTACCAGGCAATTACCGCATAAGCTACGCATAGTAATTCCCGCCCATATTAATTGCAAAAGCTAAAAATTTGACTCCACTGGTATAAGAATCTCGCTGCGTCCCAACATATGGAAGCGTCCCGCTTCCGAAAACCACTGGTCGAAGTGTCCGCTTCCCCCCTCGTTCGCGTTTGTAACGCGAATGCCCCGGTTGTGCGTTTGTAACGCACGAAATACTGAAATTACCAGGCAGTTACCCCATAAGCCAAGCATAATAATTTCTGCTCATATTAATTGCAAAAGCTGAAAATTTGATCCAAAAGTACTCCCCTTCGGGGCCGGGGGTCTCTCCTAACATATACCCCACTAATCTTCAGCCATTTAGCCCAGAAAAAAAATCTATGATAGATCGTATACGGTCTATGACAGTACGAAAAACGTACTATCATAGATATTCAATTTCCCCAACACATAAACCCGTCGGAACTTTATGCGCGAAAAACAAACTGGCCTTATCATATATCCGGTAATCATTCTGAAAATTCTTTAATCCTATAATTCTGATATGAATAACAAAAACGATTTAAAAGAACTCGCCGAATCGCTCTTTATCAAAACGAATTTGACAAAGACCGAGATCGCGCAAATGCTCGGCATCAGCCGCCGCACCGTCCATTACTGGGCCGCCGATAACGCCTGGGACCGCCTCAAAAGCTGCACCGACAACATGCCATCCATCGGCACCGAAAACGCATGGCTCCTCCTTACCAGCTACCAGGAAAAACTATTGGCGCCAGAAAGAGCATTTAATCAGCTAACCAACGATGAGGTCAATAACGTCTGCAAACTCGGCTCCCTTGTTCGCAAACTAACCAAAGGCAACGCCCTCAACGAAACCATCGAATTGCGCAACCGCTTTATGGAATTCGTAAACCAAAAGAATCCCGATAAGGCCCTTGAAGTCCAGTCTATGCTCGACGACTTTATCCGGACCCAGGCCAAAGTGAGCAGCCGCTCCATCCTACTCGGTAAGCTTGATGAGCATGGCTGCATACCAAAAAAAGAAGAGAACATAAAAGAAACTCAGCTCGACATACAAGACGTTGTGCATTGGTCCGAAAACCCTCCCCACGGCGATCCGGATCCCTATACCCCCGATGAAATCAAGGCAGCAGCACCAGCAACACCACAACCCCCAACAACCTATTCAAACCCAACCCCCGAATTGTCCTACCCCGACAAATTAGCCATCATCCGCTCCGAGCACGAAACCTTCATGCAATCCCTCAACAAAAAAGAAGAGCAGGAAAAGGCAAACGGGGATAATAAAAAATTGAATCAGCTTTCCCTACCCCAGCCACTGGTCCGCGGCAGCAACACAAATACCCAAACAACAACAAATAAACCCACCCAACCCCAAAAAATATCAAGTCACTCAAAACTAAACAACCTCTACAATCACCACAAGAACAAATTATAAAATAGACAAACACAACATTCGATTCAGTAATTTGTATGATCATTTGCGGTAGCATATATATGCTTACAAGAGTTTTAGAGCTGAAGGTTTATTCTCCTGCGAAGCCCCGGAACAAGGTCCCGTTTTTTCAACGGGAGGGGTTTGGGGTATCCTTTGCCTCCACTACCGAAACCTCCCCAATTCCAACAACTATAAGGCCAGGCAAACAACACATTAATTCTGCAAATTCAACTTCGTGCGCCATAGCTACTTCAGCGGAGGTGCATAATCCTGTAAATTCTGATTCAGACAAATAGTAATCTTCCAAAAGCATTTTAGGAACAACACCCTTGTGCCCTTCAACACGATCTTTTCCAGTAACAGAAATCAATTTGTGGCCTTTGCGCCTCCTTTTTGCCCTTGTGGTAAAATTCACCCCACATTCGCCATATCAACCATTCAACTTATCAACCTATCAACCAAAACAATTGCACACTTTACCCCAAAATGCGCAATTTTCAAGATCTAATCACTTGATTATCAATATAAAAATGTGCAACAAAATATTTTTGCGCGGTGTGCAATTCTTAATAGCAGTAAACAAAAAAACAGATCATCTAACAAAAGAGCCAATTTCAGGATGAGGCAAGAGTTGCGAAAGCTGAAAATCCCATTCCAACATACTCCCCGGAACAAGGTCCCGATTTTTCATCGGGAGGGGCAGGGGGTTTACGTGCAGGGGGTGGGCAGAGGTCTCTAAATACCCCTATAAACCCACATTATTTCCTAATTCGTACATTTGTGCCCCAATGAGCAGAAAAGGAAAGGTTTTGGTGGCAATGAGCGGTGGTATCGACAGTACTGTAGCCGCGCTTATGCTTAATGACCAGGGCTATGAAGTGGTGGGCATAACCATGAAAACATGGGATTATGCCTCGGCCGGCGGTGGCAAAAAAGAAACAGGTTGCTGCAATCTCGATTCGTTCAATGATGCGCGCATGGCAGCTGTAGAGCATGGTTTCCCGCATTATGTGCTGGATATAAGGGAGGAATTCGGCAGTCATGTAATCGAGAACTTTGTAGAAGAATATATAGCAGGCCGCACACCCAATCCTTGTGTGCTTTGCAATACACACATAAAATGGGTTGCCCTCCTCAAAAGGGCCGATGCCCTGAGTTGCGACTTCATCGCTACCGGGCATTATGTGAAAGTGCGGGAAGAAAACAGCCGTTTTGTACTCTCTAAAGCACGCGACCTCACCAAGGACCAAAGCTATGTGCTATGGGGTCTGGGCCAGGAGTGCCTCGCAAGAAGCATTTATCCCTTGGGCGATATGCTCAAAACCGAAGTGCGCCAACTGGCATTCGATATGGGTTATAAAGAACTGGCAGCCAAATCGGAAAGCTTTGAAATATGCTTTGTACCCGATAACGACTACCGTGGCTTTCTGAAAAGAAATGTGGCCGGGCTCGAAGACCGTGTTAAAGGTGGCAATTTTACGTTGGCCGATGGCACTGTGGTGGGTAAGCACAATGGCTATCCTTTCTATACCATAGGGCAGCGCAAGGGCCTCGATATTGCCTTTGGCAAACCCATGTTCGTTACCAATATCCTGCCCGAAACCAATACGGTAGTACTGGGCGAAATACAGGAACTGCAAAAAAACGAAATGCTGGTGCGCGGACTGAACATGATAAAATATGCAGCCATCACTCCCGGCATGACCGCTATTACCAAGATACGCTATCGCGATCCCGGCATGGAAAGCATACTTACTCCGGTTCCCGGTGGCGTTCATGTCGACTTCCTCAATTCAGTTAGCAGCATAGCCCCCGGCCAGTCGGCTGTGTTTTATGAGGGCGACGATGTCATTGCCGGCGGGGTGATCCAGAAGGATGTGCATTAAGTATAGTTGCCATAGTAAGCATGATTACAAATGGCTATACATTATGTAAATATTTATTTTTTGAACCTTTATTTTCTAACCATCACATTTTTTATCCAATAACCTCACTCCTTTTCACCGGATAGTAATTACCTTTATAACCCCATGACTTTTTGAATAATAATAAAAAAGCAACCAACAATTTAATATTTAAAAAACAGACCACAAATGAAAGTTACACTACAGACGAACAAAGGAGATATTGTTCTGGAATTACTGGAAAAAGAAACACCCAATACCGTTGCCAATTTTGTAAAACTGGCCAAAGAAGGTTTTTACAGCGGGGTGAAGTTTCACAGGGTCATCAAAGATTTTATGATTCAAGGCGGAGATCCGCTTACCAAAGACGACACTAAAATGGCTTATTGGGGAACCGGTGGTCCGGGCTATAAATTTGATGATGAGATCACTCCCGCCAACAACAACGGAGTAGGAACCATCTCAATGGCTAATGCCGGCAGAAATACAAATGGCAGCCAGTTTTTCATCAACCTTCGCGATAACTCTTTCCTCAATCCTAAGCATACTGCATTTGGTCATGTTGTTTTGGGCATGGAAGTTGCAAGGGCAATCGAAAGCACACCAACCGGTCCCGGCGACCGTCCGTTGGAGCATGTGGTTATCAATGGCGTATTGGTGCAGGAATAACTTCTGGATATTGCTTATTCACAGCAATACAAGCAATAATTTTCAATACCCGGCTACATTGGCCGGGTGTTGCATTTATTAAGTAAGTGGAAAGGGTCAACTACTCTGCAAGATTCTGCTCAACCGCTGTATATAGCTCATAATAAGCGCCCTTGCTCGTAATAAGTTCCGAGTGGCTGCCCCGCTCTGTTATGGTGCCATGGTCCATTACAATGATCTCATCCGCCTTCCTTATCGTGGAGAGTCTGTGTGCAATAACTATCGATGTTCTGCCCTTGATAAGCGTATCAATGGCATGCTGAATCAATTGCTCACTTTCACTGTCTACCGACGAGGTGGCCTCATCCAGTATCAGTATCGCAGGATCATAGAGCAATGCCCGCGCAAACGACAGCAACTGCCGCTGCCCCTGCGAAAGGGTATTGCCACGCTCCATCACATCGAAGTCGTAGCCACCCGGCAGGCGCATAATGAACTCGTGCATGCCCAGCATCCTGGCAACCTGCTCCACTTTTGCCCTTGGTATTTCGGGATTCCTGAGCGTTATATTATCGGCAATAGTTCCGGAGAACAGAAATACATCCTGCAACACAATACCTATATGGCTGCGCAGGCTGTAAATATCATATTCCTTCAGGTCGTGCCCATCTATGGTTATCTGTCCGCTGCTGATTTCATAGAGCCTGTTGAGAATACTGATGAGCGATGTTTTCCCGGCACCGGTATGTCCCACAACCGCCATAGTCTTGCCTGCATCTATGTGGAACGAAATACCATTTAGCACCGGTGTTCCCACCTTGTAGCTGAAATGAACATCCTTGAAATCAACACCACCCTTTAGCTTACTTACTTTAAGAGCGCCGTTGTTATCTAAAAACTCCTTACTGTCTAATATGGTAAATACCCGCTCTCCGGCTATAAGCCCCATCTGCAGCACATTGAATTTATCAGCCATCATGCGTAGCGGACGGAATAACAGGTTGAGGTAGAGTACAAACGAGATGATAACCCCAACAGAGGTATGACTGTTGTATATCCTTGCCGCGCCATACCATACCAGCATACCGATGGATGCGGCCAATATGATCTCTACTATGGGAAAGAAAACCGAATAAGCAAAAATGCCTTTTATATTGGCGTTGCGGTGTTCCTTGTTAATCTCACTGAATTTGCCCAGTTCACGCTGCTCGGCTGCAAATGCCTGCACTATATACATACCGGTGAGGTGTTCCTGTACAAAGGCATTCAATGCCGCTACCGCATTCCGCACCCGCTGAAATGACTTGTTTACCGCTTCCTTAAACCACCAGGTGGCCAGTATCAGCAACGGAAACGGAGCCAGGCAAGCCAGGGTGATCTGCCAGTCAGTGGAGAGCATTACGATGATAATAGCAATAATGGTAAGCAGATCTGCGACAATAGAAATGATCCCTTCCGAGAAAATATCATTGATGGCCTCAATATCGTTGATGGTGCGGGTAGTAAGTGTACCAATGGCGGTGCGGTCATAAAATGAAATATCCTGGAACAGTATTTTCGTGAAAACCTTGTTCCGTATATCATTGACAACCGTCTGGCCCAGCCAGTTGACCCTGTAGGCAAACCAGAACCTGAAGGCGCTCTCCACCAGCAGCATGCCGAACTGGAAAATGCTTATCATGATCAATCCCCGTAAAAGATCATGGCCAATGTACTTATCAACCGATGTACGGATCAGGTAGGGCCTAAGCGGGGTGAGTATTGCCAGTATAATTGCCAGTGTAGCGGCCGTATACAAAGTCCTGCGGTACGGACCCGTAAAGGAGAATATCCGCCGCAACAACCTTAAATCAAAAACCTTTTTTGCTTCTTTAGCCATACCCCTTAGTGACGTTGATTAATCCTTCGCCATCAGATATGCCTTTATGAAATCATCCAGTTCCCCGTCCATCACCGGCTGCACATTGCCTACTTCATAATCGGTGCGATGGTCTTTGATCATCTTATACGGATGGAAAACATAAGACCTTATCTGCGACCCCCACTCTATCTTCTTTTTATTCGAGTTGGTGGCATTCAATGCTTCCTGGCGTTTTCTAAGTTCTTCTTCATACAACCGGCTCTTCAGCATGGTCATGGCCTTTTCCCTGTTTTCACCCTGTGTGCGCGCAATCTGGCACTCAACGATTATACCCGATGGTATGTGCTTCAGCCTAACCGCTGTCTCCACCTTGTTCACATTCTGCCCACCTGAGCCGCCGGAACGGAAGAAGGCCCACTCCACATCTGCCGGGCTAACCTGTATATCTATTGTATCATCTATAAGCGGATACACAAATACCGAGGCAAATGAAGTATGCCTGCGGGCATTAGAATCGAATGGAGAGATACGCACCAGTCTGTGTACCCCACTTTCGGCCTTTAGCAAGCCATAGGCAAACTCACCGTCAAACTCCAGTGTAGCCTGCTTAATACCTGCCCCATCGCCATATTGTATATCTATCTCACTCACTTTCCATCCCTGTTTTTCACCATACATGCGATACATACGCAGCAGCATCTCGGCCCAGTCCTGGCTCTCGGTGCCACCCGCACCACTGTTAATTACCAGCATGGCCGGTAGTTCATCTACAGGTTCATTCAGCGTAGACTTAAATTCCAGTTCATCTATTTCCTTCGCAGCCCTGTCATAAACTTCTTTCACTTCTTCCTCAGTAGCCTCTCCCTCTTTCCAGAAATCGTGCAGCACAGCAAAATCTTCCACCGTGGAATTCACCTTATCATAAAGCTCAGTCCAGTATTTATTAATCTTTATCTCTTTAAGGATACCTGTAGCACGGGTATTATCATCCCAGAAACCGGGAGACAATGTCAACTGGCGGTCGTTTTCCAGTTTGGCAAGTTTATCATCTATATTCAAGAAGCGATGCAGGTGCTGCATACGCTCCCGCATCTCTTTAAGGTTTTCCTGTGTCATAAAGGGTGCAAAGGTAAGAATGAAAAACCCAAACCCCTAAATAAGCCATATACCTATTTTCAAATGCGAAATATAAATTATCTATTATCTTCAACCTGTTTTTCATTATTTACATTCATGATTTAGTTAAAAGCACTAAATTGGAGCTTTAAATACTTTTTGCATCACTATGCGCGAAGGCCAGTTTATTAAACAAAACCTGGAACGCTGGGAGGATTTCCAGCAACCTACTGAAGACCCCGATGAGGTAGCCAAAAGGTTCACCTACCTCGTGGACGACCTTTCGTATGCCAAAACCTTCTACCCTCATGGCAATACGGTGCGCTATATCAACAGCATAGCCGCTAACATTTATCTTTCGATTTATAAAAATAAAAAAGAAAAAAAGCAGCGACTCATCACGTTCTGGACCACCGAATTGCCGCTGGTTATTCGCAGGCGACACAGATTGCTGTTCTTTACTTTTTTGTTCTTCCTGGCTTTTGTTTTCATCGGTGCCTTTTCTGCCTCAGTTGATCAGAATTTTATCCGTGCCGTCCTTGGCGACAGTTATGTGGATATGACAGAGCGAAATATTGCCAATGGAGATCCTTTTGGCGTGTATAAAGATGGCAATTCCATGTCCATGTTCCTCCGTATTGCTTTCAATAATATCAGTGTTGCATTCCTGGTTTATACAATGGGTATTTTCTTAAGTATTGGCACGTTGTATTTTCTTTTCACCAACGGATTAATGGTAGGTGTATTCGAATACATGTTTTTCCATCACAATATCGGAGCGCAATCAATACTGGTCGTTTTCATACATGGCACGCTCGAGTTATCGGCGATCGTAATTGCAGGCGCTGCCGGAATTACGCTCGGCAACTCTATTCTTTTCCCCGGCACCTACTCGCGGTTGCTATCGCTGAAGTATGCCGCCAAAGACAGCATCAAGATCATTATCAGCCTGGTACCTATATTCATAGTCGCTGCATTCTTCGAGGGTTTTGTAACCAGGCATACAGGCATGCCCCTATGGTTAAGCCTGACCATATTATTGTCTTCTGCTACATTTATTGTGTGGTATTTTATCATTTACCCCATCAGAGTAAGCAAAAAAGCCGCCACACTAAATGAATCAAAAAGTTAACATGGCTGGTATGAAGACAGTAATAAAGGTCACACTCCTGTTTCTGCTGGTGCTTTGCTTCGCCTCCAGGCATGCTGCTGCCCAAACTGCAAAAAAAATAAACCCGGTTCAATGGCAACAACTGAAAAATGACAAGGACCTTAGTTATAAAAATGATATTGAGAACATAAAGCCACCTGAAGAATATAAGCCTAACGCCATGGTTAAAGCCCTGAGTGCTTTTTTTGGACTTTTCTCGAATGGCCTGGGCAATATAATACTATGGTTACTGGTCATCGGGATCATAGGTTATATCATATATTCGCTGGTTCTCGGTAAAGACAGCTTCCTGTTTACCAGAAACAATAAAGCCCTGAACAATCCTGAAGCGCAGGAGCCGGGTGAAGAAGACCTCTATGGCAGCAATTGGGAGGCATTACTGCAAAAAACAATGAGGAACAATGACACCCGTATGTCGGTAAGGTATTACTATATGTGGTTGCTCCAGTTGCTCCAGGAAAGTCAGTTGATACAGTACCGTACCGATAAAACCAACCATGAGTATTACATGGAGTTGAAAGAAGACTCCTGCAGGCAACCCTTCAGGCAGTTATCACGCCAGTATGAATATGCCTGGTATGGCAATTACCCTCTTTCTTCTGATGCTTTCCGTGATTATATTAACCTGTTTAATAACCTGCGAAACCAAATGGGTAAATGATGAACAGGCTATTAAAATATATTCTTTGTCCCTTGCTGTTTATGACTGTTTATGGCTGCCAGCCCAACCGTGAAGAACAGGAGCGCCTTAAGTGGGAGATCAATCTGAATAAGGATAACAAACGGCCCTATGGCGCCTACCTGGCCTTTCAGTCGCTCAAACTAACATTTCCTGATGCCGCTATTGAAGCCCTGCCGCATGCTTTCAGATACAGCAGCATGGATAATAAAATGAAGTACAATTATGATGGCCACACCCTGCTGGTGCTGGATGGGCTTGATTATTATCTGTCGGTGCAGGAGTGGAGGGATTTAAAAGAGTTTATCAATAACGGCAATGAAGTGCTGCTTTTTTGCCGCAATCTGGATAGTAAGATTGAAAAAGAACTTAGTTGTTATAAAGATGCAACCAGCGAAGAAGATAAATTTTATATGGGACCTATTCCGGTAAAAGAAAACATGCATGTGTTTTCTCTTACCGGCAAACCCGATCTGCTTTACGGATATAAAGGCCGGTCATTGCAGGGTAATTTCACCATTGGAGCTGACACAGTAGATGCCGAATATGATTCCAGCACCAACTACTTCTCCATTTACCCCGACACGCTTGGGTTTGCCAACAATAAACCAAATTTTGTAAGGTATCGCCTTGGTGAGGGGCATCTCACACTGCATGCCGCACCACTGGCACTGAGCAACTATTTTTTGCTGCAGGATGGCAATGAAAATTACCTGGCTGCCATCTGGCAATCGCTGCCCGAAAACATCAACCGCATATACTGGAACGACTATTTCAAACGCAGCTCTGAATCTTCCAGTCTCAGCATACTGATGCAATACCCTGCTACCAGGTATGCCCTTATACTAGGGGTTTCCGCGCTGCTGATTTTTGTTCTGTTTGAAATTAAAAGAAAACAAAGGATAATACCCGTGATTGCCCCTATCAGGAATGATTCTGTTTCGTTTGTAGAAACGGTTGGCAGACTTTATTACAACAAAGGCAATCATGCCAACCTGGCCAGCAAGATGGTGCAGCAATACCTGGAATGGGTACGATCTCATTACTTCCTCAATACCAACCTGCTCAACGAAGACTTCATCAGGCAGCTTACTATAAAATCTGGTCAGCCGGAAGCTACGGTAAGAATCCTGCTGGATATGATCCATGAAGTCAGGCTGGGTACAACCAATTTTGATGACCCTTATCTTTACCAGCTTTACAATACTATTCAGTTATTTTATAAAAATAAACTTTACTAATGGAATCGACAGAACAGCAACCTATTCCTGAACAACCGGCGCAGCAAACTGAACCCGGAGTTCACAACCAATTGTCTCAGCTTATTGAGCAGATACAGGAGCATATTCAGCAGGTAATTGTGGGGCAGCATGGTATGATCGAACAGTTGCTGGGCGGTTTGCTGGCCGATGGTCATATCCTGATTGAAGGGGTTCCCGGTGTGGCAAAAACCCTCACGGCCAAACTGCTAGCCAAACTGATCGATACCCGCTTCTCAAGGCTCCAGTTTACTCCCGATCTTATGCCCAGCGATGTACTGGGCACAAGTATATTCAATCCGCAAACTTCAACCTTCCAGTTTAAGGCAGGGCCTGTATTCAGTAATATTGTGCTGATAGATGAAATAAACCGTGCACCGGCCAAAACCCAGGCCGCATTGTTTGAAGTGATGGAAGAACGGCAGGTAACGGTTGACGGCCTCACCCATAAAATGCAGTCTCCGTTTATGGTTATTGCCACGCAGAACCCCATTGAGCACGAAGGCACTTACCGCTTACCCGAGGCACAGCTCGACCGTTTCCTTATGAAGATCACAGTGGGCTACCCTACCCTTGAGGAAGAAATAAAAATTCTGGGCAGGCATAATCAGCAGGAGATAACAGAACTGCTGCACAGTATGAAACCAGTGATAACACCGGAATTACTGAGCTCTGCGCGCAAGCAGGTTAGAGAGACGCATATTGAGCCAAAGCTGCTGGAGTTTATAGCTAAAATAATTTGGGAAACCCGCAACGACCGCTCATTATACCTAGGCGCATCACCAAGGGCTTCTATTGCGCTGTTGCAAATAGCCAAGGCGTTCAGTGTACTCAATGGCCGTATGTATGTTATACCTGAGGATATTATTAAGGCCGCACCGGCAGTACTGCGCCATCGCATAGGGCTTACACCCGAGCGCGAAATGGAAGGTGCAACCACCGATGATGTAATCAAGGAAATTATTGCAAGAATGGAGATACCAAGATAAGCAGAGAAATTTTGAATTTGATTCATTAGTTATGCCCCGCAAAAAGGAGGCGTTTAGGAACGTTGACGAAATAAGTTCCACCATATTGCGAAGTTATATTTCTTTTTTATGAGGCGTAAAATCTGCGAATAATGAATTATTTAAAGACTTTTGCAACGAAATAAAAATGGAATAGAACGAGTAAGATGGTGTACTT
>CAIUZK010000155.1 GCA_903903635.1 uncultured Bacteroidota bacterium | reverse complement strand
CGAAAAAAAATCTATGATAGACCGTATACGGTCTATGACAGTACGAAAAACGTACTATCATAGAAAGTTCTTTTATCAGTATCAATTCTTCAAAATAATTTTGGCGCACGAATATCATCACATTAAGCATATCGCATATGTCAGATAAAAAACAAACCGCCCGCATCATGTATGTGGTAGAAGGTAAAACCCAGAAAGAGATAGCACTGGCAGTAGGCGTTACCGAACGCACCGTTTTTACATGGATCCATCAGTACGACTGGAAAAAAAACAAAACCGCAGCGCTCCAGGCACCCGTTACCATCCTCGAAAACCCATTTCGCAACTCCCCAAAATCCATCCTGATCCCAATGATTCCGTACGAAAATCATAACACACTGAAAACAAGCCAGTTGCGATTTTAAAAACTTCCGTTTTCCGGAAACTTCCGGAAGCAAACCAGAAGTTTTTGCCCCAAAACCAGAAGTAAAACCAGAAGTGTTATGAAGCAAAACCAGCAATTTTATGAAGCAGACCGGAAGCGGGAAATGCTGTTCATCTTTGTGCGGTCAATCAATCAATTCGAGCAGAGCCCGGGTCCTTGCCATCGCACAGAAGCCACACATGGAGAGCCTCGGCTGCGACTTCTGTTTTATTATTACAGGTATGATATCCCGGAATAAACTAAAAATAGAAACTCCCTATAGCCTATTTTCTTTTGTTAGTTGTTAAAACTCTATTTTTACATCCTTAATTTACCATTAACCGGATTTTGATTCAAACTAATAATACAGAAAGCCTGGGTGTTTCAACCACCAATGGCCAGATCATCAGACTTGCAGCGCCAATTTCGCTGGCGTTGTTGATACCACAATTAAGTTTTTTTACCAATACTATATTTCTTGGCCGGTTAGGAATCCGCGAACTAGGCGTAAATGGCATTACCGGCGTATTTTACCTTATTCTTTCCATGATTGGCTACGGCCTGAGCAGTGGCATGCAGATACAAATGGCCCGCCGCGCAGGAGAAGGTGATAAGAAAGGACTGGCGCAGATTATGACCAACGGGGCCATGCTTTCTGTTTTGTTTTCATTGGGTTTAATGTTTATCACCCTCTGGTTTGTTCCGCTTCTTTTCCAGTTCAGCCTGCATGATAACGACAACCTGGCGTTGAGCGTGAACTTTGTATATATCAGGGTTTGGGGTCTGCCGTTTCTGATGCTGAGCCAGTTGTTCAGTTCATTCTTCATTTCGATTGGCCGGTCAAGGTTGCTGATATACGGATCGCTTGTGGCCACTGTACTGAATGTGCTATTTGATTATTTGCTGATATTCGGCAAATTCGGCTTCCCGGCAATGGGTTTTAAGGGCGCGGCCCTGGCATCGGTGATTTCAGAAGTGTTTTATTGCATCACTATGGCCGGAATGTTTTTTTACCACAATATGCACCGGCAGTATCCCATTTTCAATTTCATGCATTTCGACATGGAATTATCTCAGCGAACGCTTTCTGTGGCATCTCCCCTTATCGTTCAGTTCTTATTCAGTATAGGTGGCTGGCTGGTATTTTTTATATTCATTGAGCATCTGGGTGGCCAGTCGCTGGCTGCATCGCAGGTATTGCGCAACATTTTCGGTATTGTGGGTATCGGAACATGGGCTCTTGCAACCACCTGCAATACAATGGTGAGCAACCTGATAGGCCAGGGAAAGCAGCGGGAGGTAATGAAAATAATAATTAAGATCTGCTGGTTGAGTCTTGTTTATGCGGTAATAGTGTGCATGCTGTTACTGCTGTTTTCAAACCAGTTTTTATCTATCTATACCGCCAATAAGGATCTTATACTGTTTTCGCTGCCCAGCCTGCGGGTTATTGTGGTAGCCACCCTTATCATGTCGCTGTCTACCGTGGTTTTCAATGGCGTGGTGGGGACAGGCAACACAATGGTGAACCTGACCATGGAAATAAGCTGCGTGGGCACTTATCTGATCTACTGCTACTTCGTGATCAGTAAGTGGCAAAGCCCGCTTTACCTTTGCTGGGGAGCGGAGTTTGTATACTGGACCACGCTGTTTATTGCCTCGGCAATCTACCTGAAAAGCGGACGTTGGAAGGGTAAAGAGATATAATACCTTACCAGGTTTTCAACGAAAATTCAGAAAATAATATAACTATTACAAACCTGCTTCTGCCAGTATATCGTTCATATCAATGCCGTTGTGACTTTCGTCATAGGAACATTCCCCTTTTTTGATCAATAAGACCTGTGGCGATTCATGATAAACCTTAAATTCTTCGGCGATTCGGTTTGAAACAGGTCTGTAAGCAATCAGATCGAGGTAGTAAAAATCAATTCCTTCGGGTTGCGCGACCCTATCCAGCCTGCTTTTGGCCATGGCGCTGATAGAACATCTGGTGCTGTGTTTGAAAATAACAACAGGTTTGGACTGACTGAGCTCTTTTATCTGATCTATCTGTTGTAAATCTGTAAGCGGTATCCAATTCATGGCGCAAATATAAATCAGATTGGTGAGGCAGGCAGGAGAGAATAATTTTATGAACGAATAGATAAACCTGATAAGCCGGCAATATTAAAACAATTGAGAAAAAATACAACAACAGGATATAAAACAAAAGTACCACCACAGCAATGTATGATGGTACTTAAACGGAAAGCAAACTATTGAAAGCCTATTGATTTTTGTCGTAAAGCAAGCCAAAAATCTGGTCATCGCCCATAACAAGGAATACCTTGTCTATATCGTCACTTGTAAATTTGGTATGGAAGCAGAAGTACTGATAATGGGTTGTACTTCCGGCTACTGTATAATCACATAAGTAATCACCTTCTTTTGCAACAGTAGTGTAACTCCGGATCAATTTGCCATTCTTAAGTAAGATGCAGATCTTATAATCCTTCCATTTAAATTCTTCTTTAGAATTGTTGATAACTGCGCCTTTAATCGAGGTAAACCCATCAACATCTTTTGCTTCCTGGTAGGAGAACGAACTGGGATAAAAACCGAAAACGAAATTAGTAGTCTTTGTATCGTTACTGATTAACTCATAGAAAAATGGCTTTTTAGTTTGGGCATCTGCAAATACTGAAATGAGTAGCAATGCTATTAATAAGATTCTTTTTTGCATAAATTTTTGTGATTAGTGACGTTGATTAAATAAAGTACACCATATTGCGAAGTTATATTTCTTTTATACGAGGCGTAAAATCTGCGAATAGTGCGCTATTTAAAGACTTTTACAACGAAGTAGAAAGGAAAAAGAACGAGTAAGATGGTGTACTT
>CAIUZK010000154.1 GCA_903903635.1 uncultured Bacteroidota bacterium | reverse complement strand
ACTAATGGTTCGTAAAACAACTGAGCACTCAACTATTTTAGAGGGGTCACTTTACCGTGGAAAAGGAGGGTCACTTTGCCGCGGAATGGTGGGGTCACCTTCGCGCGGAATTAGGGGGTCACTATCCGCGTATTATCCACTTTATGGTCCCAGTGATAGTCTGTCATACTATCAAGTACGATCCTTAGCTTGTTCCAGAATGGCATTATCGCTGGGCTTCTTACCTGCGGCACCTGCTCTATGATTACCACTTTGGGCTTTATCTCTCTTGCCAGTCGCAACATGTGAAAAATCAATAATGCCCTTTCATCGAATGCGTTGCGCTGAGCGTTGGCAATGGAGAATGGTGGACAAGGTGGTCCGCCAAACAGAAAGTCAATCTGCCCAGGAACATAATTTAGCTTAAGCGTTTTGTTGATATAATCCAAAACATCTAACCCATTCATACGCTTAATGTTTCCATATTTATCACCTGACAGAAAGCCTCCTTCAGTCCTGAGTTCATCTTTGACATTAGCTTTGTTGTTCTCATGTACTATGCCGGTGAATAATTCCCAATCAGCGCCCAGGAGGAGCTGGCCACCGACTCTTTTGAAGCCGATGTCCATACCTCCTATGCCCGTGAATACACTTATACCAACCGGTGTGATTCTATATGTTATCTTCTTCATTTCCTGAACATTTTTTTAGGCTGATCAAACATTATCTGGAAGGAACAATCACCCATATTACCGATTGTGAATGTAGTTGTGTAGTACTCCGTATTACTACCAGTGCCATCATCAGGTAGATATGCGTAAGTAGCCATGACCTTTTTACCATCTACACTCAGTTCTTTACCAGCGGGGGTAGTTTTGATATTAATTACCCTGCCGTCCATCATTGTTAGTGTGGCCTCAGAAAACTCATATGAAGCGATGTCCGATGTTACATTAACGCTATCGCCTCCGACCTCCATATCCCGAACGGCGGGTTCAACGCTTTCGGTATAGCTATACCCATCGTCAACTTCATCCTGAGAGTCATCTCCGTTAATGTTCAACTCCCCCGCGACTTCCGGCAAAGTGGTTTCTTCCGTATCATCAGCCTTGTCAGTTGCCACCGTTTGTACCGGTGTTGTGACCAAAACCTTTGCCGCCAGAACTTTCGACTTAACCTGAGTGTCTTTCCTACACATTTCCATAAGTTCATCCCATGTCAGGTTTCCCTCCTGCACCAAGCAGAGGCTATCCCGGTGGTGTTTGGCTACACTTAAAAACCGTTTGATTGCGGAAGCGTTTGTACCAAATATGTATGCCAGTTTTTCCTCCTTATCACCCTTGATGCTGTCAGCCCATATCTTGCCGGCATCTGTTTTAAAGTACTCCAGCAGGTAGTCTATTGCAATCGACACCGCCGCATGTTGCTTCTGTTGCAACAGGTTACCGAACATCAGGTACTGTGGGATGACTTTGTCATCAATATCAACCCATTGGACTTCAATGTGGGTCTCCCCTAATGCCCGTGCCGCCATAACAGCAGCATAATGGGTCAGCACTTTCTTCTGTCTTGTAACACGGGGCACATCAATATGGCCAAAGCCTTTAATGCCATCAAGGTAGAACTGGCGGTTTGTAGTCACTCCTACCAAACGCTCATGCAGTTCATGCAGTTCCAAGCTGCTTACAGGGACCTTTTCCCTGGTTGGTTCTGATTTGTATTCCATTGTTTTACTGTTTACTATGTTTATATCGGATACCGCCTCACACGCTGCCGTGTGGTTTTCGGGCTCCATGGTTACTATTACTTCGTTTATTTGGTCATGTACTATATCTGCGGTGACCACTGATTCCGACTGAATCACTATTGGATTATAACCTGATGGAAATTGTCTCACCTTCAGCGACTCTGGAAATTCATCAATATCTCCGCCATGCCGGTCCTTCAGCCCCATTTCCTTCGACAGGTAGGTTCCCAGCTGCTTCATGAATACGGGAACTTTTGCCTCAGCACATTGAGTAATGATCTTATCGTACCAAGCTATTTCCGATGGCCGGTAACGATAGTTACCGGTATCGTTACCCGATTCACCTCCCAAAATGACCCAGTCCAAATTTGATATTGCGGTACGCTCTTCACCCGGTAACATTGCGAATAAATCCACTTCGCCTATCATTGGTTCAATGCTGGCGAACCTGATACCAGGCAGGTCAGTCAGGTACTTCAGCCTGTCAATGTACTTCTGGCTTTCAATCGATACACCTATCCATACATTATCTGGTAGTCCCCCTTCTGGTAAGCACGCCTTTATTCTCTCCGGGCGCTTGGTCAGTATCTGCCATGTCAACTCAGGATGGGCCAGTATCCTGTCCCAGGCGTTCTGCCGCCACTGGTCAGCCTCTTCAATAAAGAAGTCCGACCAACTACAGGTGAATATCTTATCACCAGGCTTTGCCTGTTTTAACACTTTGTCGATGGTAGCTTGGGAAACCCTTATCACATCTGTAGGATCGGCGCCATAACGCTCCTTATCTCTATACATATAACAATATTTACAAGCGTCTGAGACCTTTTTGCATCCGGTCCATTCATTGAGCGTATGGTCACACCATTGGATTTTACTGTTAGTTGCCATTATTGGTTATTACTAAGTTTTACAGGAATAGAAACCTGGGTTAAAATTTTTAATAAAAAAGTTTGTATACAGTTACGTGTTATGTCCCGGTGGGTTACGCAAATGCTGGTAGAATGCTGAAAAATGTTGTGGTAATATGTTGTGGTAATATGCTGGGGGTACTATGTTGTGGTACTGTGTTGTGGTACTATGTTGTGGTAATATGCTGTGGTACTTATTAGTGGCAGTGACCTGATCAGGGTCAGGGGAGGTAGGTGATCAATCCGATTCTCAACAACTAACAGGTATAAAATTACGAATACCTCAATGAAGCAACTGAAAATAAGAGAAAAATATTTTCACTTTAGAGACATTACTTTACACTAACAATAATTATGATTTAGAATTTCCGTGAGCCGGTTTTGATGGTCGGTTGCGTGACAGGCCGAACTTGCGTAAAATATATTTCCGCAGCGCATCGTAATCCGATTGAATGTTGAAATTATCGCTAAGCCATGTAGAAATAGATACTACAGCAGGTCTATCCTGAAAGCTATTAATATATCTGCTTAACTCCGTAAATATTTCAGGTGTAATCGTTCCTTTGTTTCCAATGCGATTATCTTTTAACAATAACTCTATGCCACCTGATATGTATTTTGTCCGCCACACATGAACAGATTTATTGCTAACACCTAATTCATTAGCTAAACGATCTTTGGTTGTTATAGCGCCGCCTTTAATAAGAATAAGCATCTGGATTCGCATAAAACACTTCGGAGTGCTTTTCTGCAACAATTTGAGCTCTTGGAGGCTCTCTTTAACATGCACGATTAGTGGCTTAGCCATGTTGAAATTATTCCCGGGATGTAAACAGCGACAAGCTACATCATTTATGAGGAAGTAGATAAGGTCCAAATGGACCTCCGGCAACTGTCCCGCCTCACTATTTAAAGTATAAAGACAGGCAATGCGAGAGAAAATAGTAATGGATATTAGACGAAATACGGACAATTATACTCCAAAGTGGATTCGTGACTGGCTGGTCCAGGATGACATAAATAAACTCCTAAGAAAGCCGTGGATGTCTGAAGAAGACATGTGCTCGCTTGAACCAAGGAACAGCTGGCAAAATGAAAATACCATTTCACAGAAAAGAAAACTGAAGCCGGACACCGAGGCAATAAAACCAGTTAGAAAAACGCTTGATCATGTACCTGCTAAAATCAGTTCAGAAGAAGTATACAGAAATTCGAGGGCCAAAACGCTTGCCGAGCTATACCTGGCTGGAATTTTATTAAAAATGGGTTCTGAAGTGGCGTTGATGCGAAAGTCTGTCGGATATGATATGTTGGTTCTGACAGCAGATAAAAGGATTGAACGGCTTAACGTAGTTGCAGAGCGCGATATAAATAGTAACTACATCGGCATTGCTACCAGGCGTGTCTTTAACGGAAAACCTGTCATGGACATCGACAGCACTTTAGCCGATCATTACATAATAAAGATATGTGGCACAACAGGGCTTTACCAGATAGCAACGAGCAAACTCAGAGAAATTATAACCGCCCATGACCCAAAGAGAACAACCCTACCATGCGAGAATGGCTATTATGAGGTAACTCTCATTAATAGAAAACTACTGCTGGCGAACTGTGAAGGATTAAACCTGTGATGCTTTAGCAACCTTACAAATTAACAACCAGCAGAATTCCGCTATTTATTCATCCAACAATTTTACCAATGCATTCTATTATAGTAATAGCCCTTAACAGTGTCACGGTGCTTGTCTGGTTTATCCAAATTGTGTTATGGTATATTCCACCTACGGCACGTCGGCTTGTCCCAAACGGAGAAGAAATATAAGAGGTCCAAACGAACCCTTTTCACTGAAATACTATTACATAGGTATCGCCATATAACCGCCATCTTTTCGCTTTTAGTCTTTATTTATCCAACTGCCAGCTATTTAAAAATGTATAGGTAAGTAAGTTATTTTCATCGTACGATATAACCGAAAAGACATTTCGCGATAGCGAATGATACCCCGTCAGAAGTACGATTTCTGGCGGGGATTTTCATTTTTAATGCCTCGTAAAAAAACTACACAAAAGCTGGTACAATATTTTTTTCCAGCAGGTGCGAAAGAAAAAATCGACATAATTGTTGACGGTTCTACATTCTATAAGAACAAACCGGTCTGGAAACAGAAGTTCTACTACCTCTGCGATTACATAGCAACACAAAATCTTAACAATGAACATGATGTTAACAAGGACTATGTAAATGTCCATCAGGAAACTATGGCCGGCGTTTTAGGCATAGACAACAGGCAAATGGCGACAGTCCTAAAAGATTCAGTTGGTAAAGACCTCCTTAAAACTGATGGTATTTGGAAAGCCGCCGTCATATCACGGAGAGGCAATGAAGTTGTATACATTGAAGAAGGCAAGTCATACGGTTACCAGTTCAGTGATTGGAACGAATTGACAGAAATCAGTATCATGGACAATCGCGGCATGAACAAGAAAATTATAAATAACACTTGGGAAAAATCCGGCAAAGACAATTCTGTGTTACAAGAATACCAGGATGTGCTTTCGTTCATAAAAATAGATGAAAGTAGGGTCAATGAAACTTTAAGTGAAATTTTAAGCAACAAACAAAAGAAAAAGAAACAAAAAGAGAATTACAGAGATTTTATAAGCGAAACTGAGTTACACTTTGAGGAAAGGAATAATAAAAAATATGAGTATATACCATTTGACGGCGTGATCGTACCTGAACAAACCAGTACCAATTCAAAGGCGGCGTGTTCGTACCTGGATAGTCTGCAAGGCGGGGTGTTCGTACCCTGTCAGTCAAACGAGCTTACCACTTCCAGGAAAAGAAACAAGGCAGCTAAAGGACTTTACGAGGAACCGGTTCAAACTACGATAACTCGATGCCGCAAAGCGTTGTACATTATCAATGGGGGCTACATGATTCCTACCAGGCCTGAGAAACATTCACGTGTCTATTGCGAAGTAACCAACCTGAACAGGGAACTCAGAAGGTCTATAAGACTGGACGGAAAAAAGATCATAGGCCTGGACATCGCGAATTCACAGCCGCTTATTGCCTCGATACTAATAAAAAAGTATTGGATGGATAAACCCGGCGGCGTACCGGAAGACGTAACGCGATACCAGTGTGATTGCGAGGCCGGCATGTTCTACAACTACTTCATGACAGACATCAACCTGCCTGATGAATTACGGCCACAGTTCAAAGAAGATTTTTTCAGCAAGGTCTTTTTTTCAATGGTCATAGAAAAGAACAATGTACTGAAAGACCTATTTATCGGGAAGTACCCAAGCTGCTGGGAAGCGATCTGCGAAATAAAGGGTGGTTTGTATTCAGATGATTACAACTGCTTCGCAAAGTTGTTACAATCCGTTGAGTCCGCCATAATTTTTGATGATGTAAATATGGGATTGATAATGGCAGGCGTGAAGGCGTTCAACATCTTTGATTCCATCTATGTAAACAATCGGAAAGACCTCGAACTGGCTAAGGCGCTGATGGTAGCAGCCTTTAATAAATTCGGTGTACACCCGACAATAAAAACAGAATACGAAGAACATCTATCGGAAAATGAACAACTGAAAGTACCTGAACACGCACACAGCGTGGTTCTGGATGCTCGTATTCCAACCCAAACTGAAATTGAGGTAGAATGTATGCCAGCAGCAGGATTAACGGCAGAGGAGCAAAAATACATTCAGGAATTGGATGAAATATGCAAGAAGGGCGAAGCAAGAAGTAAGGAGCAGGAACTGATACGCCAATCATATCTGGACAGGACGGTCAAAGGTAGCAGGTGGTGATGGTTCACTTCACATTCTTTTCCTCGGCGGCAACGTCCAAAAGTTCAAACAGGGTTTCGATATCATCAAGTACCATATCAAAGTCAACAGGCAATCCTTCGCGCGCGATTCTGAGATAACCGAATAATACTGCGCGCAGATTAATGCTCACGCGCATCGGCGATGTATCCTGAATAAAGCATCTGACTTTGTCATTTAGTTCTTGTGACAGCGCACTTTTATCCTTGCTCATTGGAGAAATATTTCGATGAAGATATATGCGGAAGCGTGCATGCGCGCCACATTTGCGCAATTTTAGCACCCGTAATTATCCTTCTTCACCGGAACGGTCTACACTTGTTTTTTAAAACAACAGAAAAGTTTATGAACGCGAACGACGAATTAATATCACATAGCGGTGGATCAGAAAATCTCTACAAGTACAATTTCGGCTTGGTCATCACCGAGGGCGCACTTGCTCTGGCGCAACAGTTTGAATGTTTTTGGTTTTTAGACATCATCTGCAGCTATCAATCGCAGCTACTCGGTGAGGATTTTCAATCCTGGAAAATTATAAAACATGAAGGCAACAAGGCAACAGTAACATGCGATGATGGAAACGGGAACATCCTCAAAACTCAGAATATACCCTTTACTGACTTCAAAGCTGACGAGGCAGTTTTATGGTGTGTGGGCAAAGTAATT
>CAIUZK010000153.1 GCA_903903635.1 uncultured Bacteroidota bacterium | reverse complement strand
TATCGCCTTTGAGGTCTTTGAATTTCATGTACGCCAAGTCCTTAAAGTTGCAGCCGTTGGTCAAGTACGACATCCAGAAATAAGCGAGGCTTCTCTTCTCTCTCAAGGTCGTTCCCTTATACTCCCACAATCTTTTTAAATCTGTAGCATATAGGACAGACTTGCTTTTGGCCGACGTGCCGATCGTGTAACTCTTGAATGGGTAGTGCTTCTCTGATATGTATCCCTGCTTAATCGCCAGGTTGAATATCGTGCGCAGGTTGCGCAAGTATATTTGTACCGTTGTTTGTGAATTGCCCTGCTTCAACATGAACGCCTTGTACCCGTTAAGCCAGCTCTCGTTGATGTCTTCGAAACAAATCCGGGTCTTGTACTTCTTGAATGACTTGAGAGACCAGGTTAAATTTTGTGCTGTCTTTATCCTGTCTTCGCTTTGTACTTGATATATATACTCGTCGAACAGGAAACTTATGTCTGTCTTCTGGGACATGAACAAGTCGGTCTCCGATTTGAATAGCCGCTGGAATGTTTCACGTGTCGGGTTCGGGAGCCTGTCCAATATCTGTTCCGCTTTGGAAGTATAGTCTGCGAGCTGCTTCCTAAGTTCACGTACCTCCTCGCTGCCTCCTTTGCTGTTTAGTGCTTTCTCGTAATCGGCCCTGTTCGCGTAAAGTTTCAGACTCAACTTGAACTGGAGCCCGTGCAAGTTTACCGCGAGTTGAACGGGACATAGGTTTGTGCCTGCTTTCGGGTAACGTTTATCCCAATGTACATTAATGCTGTAGTTCTTCGCTTTCATAATAAATTCGAAGATGCCGTGAATAGGGATACGTAGGGCATCCGACCTATGCTAAGAATAAGCTAAGGCTAAAAGGACTGCGGTCACTTATAGCAAAAATAAAAGTGTAAATTTTGACCCCGCCATAAGTATAAACCGATGTGCTTGTACATTCTGGATGATCTTCCGTTTGTTTTATGCTTGCAGATAATTTTCTTACTCCATCCTCGAAAAGTCGGTCACGAGAATTTTCATAAAGTTCTTATAGCCGTCACCATTCCTATTCCGGGCAAAAATGAAAGCGTCAAGATACATTTGAATTTCCTCTTGAGTCGACGTAATTGAATCTATGCCGGGAAGCCATATCCATAGTTCGAGCAGAAAGTCATAAATGTAATTATCGCTCTTTGCATTTGGGTCTCTGTGTATGATTTCAAAATCATACTCCGTCTTGTTCATTTTACCCGTACAGATCACCTTTAGGGTACCGGGCTGACAATATTGTTCGATTAGGTTGTTCATTTCAACGGTACTTCCTTTATATACACAGGCGAAATACTTGCCGCCATTTTCGGTTTTTCCCTTGAAAAGTAAAATATTGAAGTTGCCATATTCGATATTAAAAACCGTCACCCTTTCAAAAAACGAATGCTGTTCTTTTGTCAGAAGCATGATTTTTTTTACGAAATCCAGATAGGTCCTTTCTCTCATCTCAATTCCATACTTCACTTCCATATCCTTTACAGACTGTTTTGAAAATGGTTTTTTCATCCCATTAGCTATCTGCCTGATTATGTCTACCGCTATTGGCAACGGTATCCTTAATTTATTTAAGGCTGTATGAGCAGTTACGCTCTCGTATGTTTTACATTTTGAACAGCGCCTTGAATAAGGAGTTTTCCCCTCGAAAAATGTCTCATTCCCACATTTCCTGCAAGAGAAACTATCGTCCCACTTGTAGGCAGCTATTTCTTTGTAAGCATCGCAAACGTCCTGGTCGTAGGTGTCAATATGTTTGGTCATAGCATATTAATGATCTGGTAAAGCTATGTAATTATCCACGGGATACCTAATCGCCAATATGCCTTCTGTCGCTTCATGTGTTCAGGAATCCACTTCTACTTTTACCCAATATTTCACGATGACCGAAGGTCAGGGAAAAGAAAAAACGAAAAGTTATGAGATCAATTGAAACTGTTTCTGTTCTAATTAATAATACACTGGCAGAAGTAGAATTTGCGATTCAATTATCAACGGGATACCTAATCGCCAACAGGCCTGTTATCGCCTCAGCCCTTCAGGAATCTGATAATATTTTTGTGGCGTCTTCCCAGGGAGGGCAACAGAAAAATTTAAAAACTTCTAAAACACCAAATATGCAGATCGCAAAAATCATCCAAAAGTTCTACTCGAAATCACAAGCCCAGGCTCACGCCCAATACCTCCGCACCAAGGCCAAAAAAGAAAATGTTCTGGTGGCCAAGATCGAAGTCGTAAACGCCTACGATCTATATGTTACAAATAACTTTTTCAAAAACCCTAAATACAAGAATCTGGGCACGCCGTCGGTCGATACATATATGGTCATCGTTCACAAAACTTCTAACGTAATCGCACCGGTTGAGGTTAAGAAAATCCAAAAGAAAATTAAAGAGGCAGTCAAGAACAATACTGTTCGCACCTCTTTCTATATAGTTAAACTCACCTTCTCACAAATTAACGAAATCGAGATGTCGAAATTGACCCCTAATCACTCCCTGTCGAAAACAATCGGCATCCAATATGGAAAATTATAAAACATGAAGGCAACAAGGCAACAGTAACATGCGATGATGGAAACGGGAACATCCTCAAAACTCAGAATATACCCTTTACTGACTTCAAAGCTGACGAGGCAGTTTTATGGTGTGTGGGCAAAGTAATT
>CAIUZK010000152.1 GCA_903903635.1 uncultured Bacteroidota bacterium | reverse complement strand
GAAAAGATTAGTGGCGGTAAGAACAATGAGGACAGACCGAAACTAATGGAGATGATTAATTACATTAAAGAAAGCAAGATTGATAAGGTTTTATGCTGGGAGTTGAGCCGCATAGGCAGAAATACGATTGAGGTGTTAAAGACTATCAAACTTTTGAATGATAACTGCATTTCTCTTTTTATAAAGAATTATAATATTGAGACTTTAAACGATAAATGCGAGATTAACCCGTTATCGCAGTTTATGATACAGATACTTACCAGCGTAAGCGAGATGGAGAAAACAACTATCAGACAGCGGGTTAAGTCTGGCTATGATAGTTTTAGAAAAGCAGGCGGCAAGGTTGGGCGTAAGGAGGGTTTTACAAAAGACAGCAATACGGTATTAGCAGAAAATAAAGAAGTAGTAAAATTACTGAAACAGGGCTATTCAGTTCGTAAGGTTATGAAACTAACTGATAAGAGCAGCGGCACGGTTCAAAAAGTAAAAAAGATTATAGAAGCATAATAAGACGACCATGGACTTACAGACGACATACGCACACAAAAGCAAAGAAGTAGAGCAAAAACTATCCAGACTTAAAAAGATAGTTAAGAAACATAGCCGCAGTTTTGAAAAGAACGCAAACAACTGGGGTTATCTCGGTGACCTCATCAATTTAGATAACAGATTGGATGAGGTGATACACTTTACAAGGATGTAACAATATATATATACGAACTCACTTACTTGTTTTTTGCTCTGATATAAATAACGGTATCACCACTAATACTGTGTAGCCAACCTATGCTATCAATCGGGTCTTTTTCATCAATGAGTAACATTATTGTATCTCCAATGTTATCATAATCGTTTTCATACAGATTTTCCTCAATGCCTCCTGAATATTTTTCAAAATTATTGCCGCTAAATGATTTCAGCGAAAAAACGAAGGTATTACTAATTGATTTTTTAAAGGGAAATATTGTAGTAAGCGATTTTAGCAATTCTTTTCTTGTAAAGATGCCAGCCACCGATTTTTCATGCCATGCATGTTGAACCCATCCAGTATCAAATTTTATTTTCAAATCGTGATTATGTAATTGATAATCAGTTTTCAGAGGGTAGTAGGTATAAACATACGAGCCATCATTTATTGACGCAAGCCTGCTTTTAGAATTATAAGAACCCCAATAAGGAAAAAAATCTACATATAGTTTATTCTTTGCCTTCCAATACATAAATACACATATTACCAACAGTATCAGCAATATGTATCTCAATTTTTTACCTAAAATAAGCGAAGCCTTTCCTTCCATGGTAGGTTATAAATGCCACTGATTACCAGTTAGGCTTTGGGGTAAAAGTAATGATTTCGCCATATACAAATCACAGTGCAGATTTGATATGCAGCCTTATTTTTCGTAACTTTGTGGCTGACTTATGGCTACACTTACGACCTGATAATGTCGTTAGAAATATCCCCCACTTGTCCCCCACATTTACATATAATATAGTACAGGGGATATTAAAATGCTAAAAATCAATCACTTGCGGATGCTTGTCTATGTAGTGTCTCCTTTACTCTTATACTATCCATTGTACTACGAGGCCTTGTGTTTTTCCGAGCGGCAAAGGTATTATTAATTGCCATCCTGAAAAAGGCTATTTTAAGGATATTTTCAATTTCGCGTTTCTTTTGCCCG
>CAIUZK010000151.1 GCA_903903635.1 uncultured Bacteroidota bacterium | reverse complement strand
TGATAATGACACAAATGAAACGGATTAAGTAAACTATATTTGTAACAGTGAAGCAACTAAATAACGCACTCATTTTTGAGATTAACTATGGTGGGTCAGTTTGGCGAGGAAAAGAGGGGTCACTTTACGCGGAATATCCATGTGAGGCTATAAATGTTAAACCTTTGAAATCGAGCATCCGGCTTGATGGTGGGAACGTCATCAAGTCTAATCAGGTTGTCATAATGTGTGATAAGGTCTTTAGAGAAAACCCAGGAGTCAACCAGAAGCAGCTCATTAGTCAACTTAAGGCGTTATTTGAGGTGGAGAGGATAGTATTTGTACCTCAGGACAAAAATGATTTTACCGGACATGCTGATGGTATGGTTAGGTTTCTGGATGAAAGAACAGTTTTGATTAACGACCAATCAAATGAAAAACCTGAGATACGAGCAGCATTCTGTATGTCTTTGCAAATTGCCGGCCTTGAATACATTGAAATTCCGTATTGTCCGGATTACTCTTCCAATGATTCCGCTAAAGGTTTATACATTAACTACCTTCAAATGAAGGATGTTGTGATTATGCCAACATTCGGAATTAAAGAAGATGAAATAGCTGTGAGGCAATTTGAGGAAATATTCCGTGAGCTTACAGTTAAGACAATTAATTGTACGGAGATTGCGATGCAGGGTGGGGTATTGAATTGCATAAGTTGGAAAATAAAAAAGGTCAAATGACCTGGACTGAATAATTATTTTAATTCTTACCAATGGAACGAGAACAAATAGTATTGGAAAGTCCTACAACCTGCGACGGCTGTCAACAGGTCATCGCTGCAGGTGATCCCGTTTTTCCACTTTATGATACTGATGACAAATACGCTGAAAGTCATAATATTCCCCTCGGTGAGATAAGGAGTACTTGGATTCTTAGTTTTTGTTCTGAGTGCATCAAAAACGTGAATTCTGATAATTCGCCAATAACTAACAATAAAGCACCATAACAAGCACTTTGGGTACTTTCAAAGTGGCAATTATTGTAAGTTTCACTGCAAGTTTTAAAATGATGCCCAAGGAAAGGATAGTGAAAGCCTTTGCTGCCTTGCCTTTCGCCCATTCTATTGGTTAATGAGTCTGCTGATCAAGAATCAGGTGTCTCATTACATGAATTGTAATTTTCGTATATTTGGGTCTGGAATTTAGAATATATGATTGAAGGCAAGAAACAACATTGGGACACAGTTTATACGACGAAGCAACCTGACGAAGTTAGCTGGACGCAAGAAATACCTAAAACATCACTTGATTTTATCCATAGTTACAACCTATCGAAAACGGCAAGCATCATTGATGTCGGCGGCGGCGACAGCAGGCTCGTCGATTACTTACTTGACGAGGGCTACGAGAACCTTACAGTTTTGGACATATCCGATAAAGCGCTTAATCGAGCAAAGGCTCGTCTCGGGGACAGGGCAATTAAAGTTAAGTGGGTAGCTTCTGACATAACCGAATTCATGCCCGATACAAATTATGATGTGTGGCACGACAGAGCTACATTTCACTTCCTTACGACGTACGATCAAATTGAAACCTACCTGGCAACCGCGAGGATGGCCGTAACGGGCTATCTCACAATCGGAACATTCTCAGACAAAGGGCCAAAGAAATGTAGCGGTCTTGAAATAAAACAGTATACCGAGCCCCAGTTGGAACATCAATTGTCGAACGGATTTAATAAGATAAAGTGCATTACAGAAGACCATGTAACCCCTTTTCACACGACACAGAATTTTCTTTTCTGTAGCTTTAGGAAGAGCTGATTCATTAACCATATGAGCAAGCAGGTCACAATAAAGCTTGGTGATATTCGCAATCAATACGCATTAGTCGCTTGAGGCTTCTACAGGCAATATGAATGCATGCATCGGGTAATCTGATTGCATTTCTGTATTCTTGCTATTTACAATTGACAAGGCATTGGTTGCATTGGCATCATCGGTGAAACTGAACAATACGACTGAGTCGTATTGTTCACCAATCTTGCCGAACCAAATCTCGGAAAGGGCCTCTGGTTGTCCGATCTTTTGCCCGGTCGTTTCTGTGGTACTGAAGATATTTATCCGAGCTTTCTTGAAAATCTCCGTGACTGTGTTTGTATGCTCCCTGATGCAGGTAACTATTAAAAGTTTCATGTTATTTTTTTTAACTATAGAAAATTATTGCCAGACTATCACATTAGTATGTGAACTACTTTACTTTCTTTTTAAGCATTTTGTAGTAAAGCAACGGAACAACAAGTAGAGTAAGGAAGGTGGAAGTAATGGTGCCTCCCATAAGCGATATTGCCAGTCCTTGGAATATTGGGTCAAAAAGAATGATGACAGCACCCAGCACTACAGCACCTGCGGTTAGGAGGATCGGGGTTGTTCTTACCGCTCCAGCTTCTATAATGGCCTGCTTTAACGGTATGCCTTCCTTAAGCCGGATGTCGATAAAATCTATTAGTAATATGGAATTGCGCACCATGACGCCGGCAAGCGCGATGAATCCGATCATTGAAGTGGCCGTGAAATAGGCCCCCATCAGCCAGTGCCCGATAATGATTCCGATAAGCGAAAGCGGAATGGCAGCCAGCATGACCAGCGGAACTTTGAAATTCTGAAACCAACCTACGATGAGCATATATATCATCAGGATGACCACTGCGAAAGCAATACCCAAGTCCCTGAATACTTCATAGGTGATCTGCCACTCACCATCCCATTTTAGTGAATAATTGTTTTCGAGTTCCGGCTGCTTGGTATATTCTTCCTTCAGGGTAAAACCGGCTGGTATCTTCATGGTATTTAGGCTGTCAGAAAATTTAGAAATGGCATAAAAAGGGCTTTCCAGTTTTCCAGCCATATCTGCCAGTACATAAACAACCTCTTTCTGGTTTTTGCGATAAATGCTCTTTGGCTTTATCTGCCGTTTTACTGATACTAGGTCCCTGATAGGAATAGTTGCTCCCTGGATATTCACAATGCTAAGATTGAGGACATCTTCGATACTTGTTTTATCTACGTCACTTAACTGTAGGTCTATGGCAGTCTGGTTATAAGCGCCCGGTTTGTAAACCTGGCCAGCCTGCATTCCTGAAATAGCAGCCGAAACCGTTGCTGCAATCTGTTCTGTGGCCACACCCATTCTCATGGCTTTCTCTTTATCAATGTTAATATGGTATTCGGGTTGGTCATCTTCAACCATCCAATCTATATCTACAACATCTGGAGTATTGGCAAATCTTGTTTTTAGTTGTTGTGCGATATCTATTTGTTTATCATAGTCAGGACCATAAATCTCAGCTACCAGCGTAGACAAAACGGGAGGGCCGGGTGGAACCTCAACCATCTTGACATTGGCATTATATTTCCTAGCTATTTTTTGTATCGGCTCACGCATTTTTTTGGCAATGTCGTGACTCTGAATGCTTCGATCCTTTTTATCGACAAGATTCACCTGTATATCGGCGACATTGTCGCCCCGACGAAGATCATAGTGCCTCACAAGCCCATTAAAGCTTATCGGGGCTGAGGTACCTACATATTCCTGGTAGGTTCTTACCATCGGCTGTTTCGCAATAAAGGCAGCTATTTCTGCTGATACTGCCTGGGTTTTCTCGAGGGTTGTGCCCTCCGGCATATCTATTACTACCTGAAATTCATTTTTGTTGTCGAATGGCAGCATTTTTACAGCTACCGCCTTGGTATAGAACATTACCAGGGTTCCTATAAGGATGGCAGCAGTGCTAAAAATGAATATATAGCGCTTTTTGCGACTTTGCAGTAATGGTGAAATGAAAGCAAGATAAATCTTGTATATCCTGGTATTCTCCAGAACCATTGGTTTATTATCTTTATGGCCTGAACCTTTCTTTTCTTTCTCACGAAGGAAAATATAACCGAGGTATGGAGTTAGGGTAAGAGCAATTACTAAGGAGATCATCATTGCAATAGAAGCGCCAATAGGCATAGGACTCATATATGGGCCCATGAGGCCGGATACAAAGGCCATTGGGAGCACAGCGGCGATCACTGTGAAAGTAGCAAGGATAGTAGGGTTGCCTACTTCGTTTATGGCGAATATTGCTGCTTGTAATGGAGGCAGGCGCTTCATTTTAAAATGCCGATGCATATTCTCCGCAATTATGATCGAATCATCGACAACAATTCCGGTTATAAAAACCAATGCAAAGAGGGTGATCCTGTTGAGCGTGTAATGCATGAAATAGTAAGCAAATAAGGTAAGTGCGAATGTTACCGGCACAGAAAGGAATACAACAAGGCCACCACGCCAACCCATGGCGAGCATCACAAAAAGAGTAACAACAAGGATCGCAAAAAAGAGGTGCAACAAAAGTTCTGATACTTTTTCAGATGCACTTTCGCCATAGTTGCGGGTTACAGACAAGTGAACATCGGATGGTATGAGCTTTCCCTTTATCTGGTCTACTTTTCCGGTAATCTGTTCGCTGAGTCTCATGGCATCCGCGCCTTTCTTTTTTGAGACGGCAATTGTAACAGCAGGATAGGTTGATTTGAATGAGCCTGATGCAGTATCTGCCCTGCCATAGCCCATAGCCACATACTGTGATGGCACTTGTGGTCCGTCTTTTATCTGTGCTACCTGCTTTAAGTAAACCGGCTGTTGCGCATTTGTCCCAACCACCACATTGCCGACATCTTCGGCTGTTGCCAGAAAATTGCCCGTCGTCACAGAATAAGCGGTATCATATTGAACCAGCGTGCCACTCTGCATTTGGGAATTATTGCTCTGAAGCGCTTTGCTTATGCTGAGAAAGTCTACATGATTTTGCATCATTTTTTCTTTATCTGGCATCACCTTTATTTCACGGCTGCGACCACCGATGATATTCACATCTGCTACATCCGGTATTTTTTTTACTTCATTGGTCAATTCCTGTGCCATCTGGCGTAGCCTGAAATCATCATAATGGTCGCTCCAAAGGGTGTACCCGAATACCGGTACATCGTCGATAGCGCGTGTCTTTATTAAGGGCATGGTCACGCCCCTGGGCATACGGTCCATGTTCTTCATGAGCTCCGCATATAATTTCACCAGTGACCGTTCAATGTCTTCGCCAACATAAAATTGTACAATGAGCATTGCCTGGCCGTTCATGGAAGTAGAATACACATACTCAACTCCCTTTATATTGGATATGATCTTCTCCATTGGTGCAGCGACCTTGGTTTCCACATCTTTTGGGCTGGCTCCAGGATAGCCAATAAAAATATCGGCCATTGGTACCTGTATCTGTGGTTCCTCTTCCCGAGGCATCAGGAAGGTGCTGTAACCGCCAATGAGCAGGAAAGCAACCATTAATAGTATCGTTAGTTTTGATTGCAGGAATGCTTTTGCAATATTCCCTGAAAGTCCTTTTTGCATCTGGATGTATTTCTTGATTGAACTGTTTTGTGTGAAACTCTATTCTGCTATCTTAACCGCAACCCCATTGTACAGATCGCCATCTGCATGGACAATAAACCTTTCTGATCTCGCAAGACCAGACAACAGCTCAACTTTATCGTTAACGGTTTTTCCGAGGCGAACCCACCGCAATAATGCCTGGTTATCGCTGCTAATCGTATAGATGCCATCCAGTTCGCCCTTGTGAACAATGCTTGATAAAGGAACCATGATAGCGCTAGTGTTGCTCTCTGCAAATGATCTGTCAGCAACGGGTATCGAAACATTTACATACATACCTGCCATAAGATTTTTCCTGTCTCCTTCCGGTATGCTTATCTTAATGATATAGACACTACCACTGTTTTGAGAAGAATTGCTGATCTCGGATACTTTACCGTTTAATGTAGTGCCTGCGGCATTGATTGCAAGTATTGCGTCATTTCCGATTTTCACTTCAGATATCTGTGTCTCTGGTACAGTAGCAGTTACCCGCAATAAACTATTCGTTTCAATGGATAAGACAGGCATTCCCGGTGTTGCCATATTCCCTGCGTCAATCAGCTTCTGGGTTACAATACCACCAAAAGGTGCAGTTACATTCGTGTAGGAAAGCTGTGCATTTACTTCGTTACGCATCTGGCGGGCGGCTTCCAGACCGGCCTTTGCAGACTTATACTGAAGCGTAATATTATCCAGCTCCTTTGCTGTAGCACTTTGCTTGCCGAAAAGCGCAGTATAGCGGTCAAAATCTTTCTGAGCACTATTAAATGAGGCTTCTGCCTGGGTTACAGAAGCATCTGCCTGGGCCCTTTTTGCAATAATATCTTCATTGTTCACTGAAAAAAGTAACTGGCCTTTTTGTACCTTATCGCCGGTTTTTACATAAACTTTTGTTATGTAACCCATAATCCTGGTGCTGATATTGGCAGACTGTACTGCTTCAATTCGGCCACTCAATGAAAGGCTATTTGCTGTGCTGTTGCCCGGTGTATTAACGTTTACAGAAATGGGTTTTTCGGCACTTGCAGTTTTGTTTTCTTTTGAATTGGAACAACTCATTATTGACACCACCACCCCGATGAGCAGACTTCTGAATATCCATTTATTGTTGATCATGACTTTGTATTTAATTATATTTTTTGAATTATGGTTGACTGATTGTTAAGAATTCAATGTATATACAGGAGTTGTTCTGTTCAAAGATGGCTTGCGCATATGCCAGTTTTTGCTGAGATAGCTGGGTTTGTGCCTGTAATACATCTGTTGTAGTGACCAGCCCTTGTTCGTACCTGTTTTGTAGTATTCTCAGCGCTTCAGCAGATTGGTCAACGGCCTCAGCCTGCTGCTTTATTTTAAAAGTAGCTTCTAGGAGATCTCTTTTGGCTTTACTTAACTCAGCCCGTCCCTGAGCCTTTGTATCCTCAAGTTGCCGGGATAATTTGGTTTGTTCAAGGACTAGGGAATTTGTTTTGTGCAAAGTCTGGAAACCTTTGAAAACATCCCAGGATAGCTGTACGCCCATTAAGTATCCATTGGCGTCAAAGCCAAACAGGCTTTTGTCATGGAGCTGGTAATCGCCAAAAGCATTGATCTGGGGCAAGTAGCTGGCCCTGGAGCTCTTTACCATGTAGCTATAGGATTCAACAGCCGACTCCATAGCTTTAAAATCCGCCCTTGATTCAGGCAGGGTTCTGGAGGAGCTCTCCATAACTCCAAAGTCTACTGGCAGCGTGTGGTATATAATGCCCTGCTCCTTGTTCATGAAGACGTTAAGAAAATCAGAAGCATTTGCAATATTGGCGGTTGCTTCGGCGCAGCGGGTTTCCATTTCCTTTACCCTGACCTGAACATTCAGAAGGTCAGATTTTTGGAGTAACCCCTGGTCATAGCGGTCGTTTGAAAATTTGTAAGTAGCATTCACTGTTTTTAAAGCTTCCTGTAGCACGTCATTTACCTGCCATGCAAACTGTAATTGCAGATATACCTGTTTTACCTGCCATGTTATAAATTCGGTAGTGCGTTCGGTTTTGTAGCGATAGAGTTCTATTTGTTTGGCGGCTCCTTTTCTTTGATATAGCATATCCATATTCAGCAAAGGCTGCTGGGCACTGAACTTTGTCATGAAGTCTGAAGTTGCATCTGGGTGGTTTAGTGTTGCAGGATTAAAATCTGACTGTGCTATTGTTCGTTGCTGCAGCTTAAACCCAAATGCATTTAGCGGGTTATTTGTTGTGAAAGCAGTATAGGAGAAATTGACTTGCGGTAAGAAGACGGCATTTGTTTGCCTGTAATTCTCCTTTGCTATCTGCTCATCCAATTTAGCAAGTAATATATTCCTGTTTTGCATTGTTGCAGTTTTTACTGCCTCCTGCATATCCAGGGTTGTTGTTTTTTCCTGTGCTGTAACATTTGTGCTTATATACAATAACAATATAGGAGCAATAGTTACTACGATCTTGGTTAAACGTCTACTGTGCATCATTTTTTATTTGACAGCAAAAGTAGATTTACCCAATCGTGCAAATCGTGACATATATCACGGCTGTTGCATCATTTTCATTTGATTGGAAGTATAGTAGTATAAGCGCGCTCTATAACAATAAATAGAGAGTTGACACTTCGGACTCAATTGAAACCTAGTCGTATAAAAGTAATTTCCGAATTTGAAGTAGTTGTTGTAAAAGCCAAAAGAAAAAGGCAACCCCTTTTTAGGAATTGCCTTTCATAAAAAAGTTTCGCTCGTCTTATAGTAATGTCGTAGGACAAACATAATCTGTGACCCCAAGATCGCCTTTTTCTTTTATCGCTTTAAATCCGCCACTCACATTTATCAATCGGTCAAACCCCCTAGCTCGCAAGATTGAGATGAAAATTACGGAACGATAGCCTGATGCACAATGCACATAATAATCTATATTGGGGTCAATTTCAGCCATTGTATCATTTATGTAATCAAGAGGCATATTTTCGGCGCTTGCAACATGTTCGCTTAAGTATTCGGATTTTTTGCGAACATCCAATAAGTGAAATGACTTATTTGCAGCAATCTTTGTAAGATCGGTGGCTGACACCGATTCAATATGGTCTGTTTCTTTTCCTGAGTTTTGCCATGTACTGTAGCCTCCTTTAAGATACCCGATTGTGTAGTCGTATCCTACCCTGGCAAGCCTGGTTATTACTTCTTCCTCTCGTCCATTATCTGCAACAATCAGCAAAGGTTGTTTAATATCCGCAATTAAGGTGCCCACCCAAGGTGCAAAGTTACCGTCTATTCCTATGTTGACGGCGTTGGGTATAAATCCTTTAACAAATGTTTCAGGTGATCTTGTATCAAGGATTAGGGCTTGACTTTCATTTGCAACAACCTCCAATTCTTCAGCGCTCAGGGCACGTTTACCTCGTTGCATTACTGTATCAATGCTTTCATAGCCCATTTTGTTCATAAATACATTTAATGGGAAGTAAGATGGTGGTGGCAGCAACCCGGTTGTTACTTCTTTGATAAATTCTTCTTTTGTCATTCCTGCTCTTAAAGCATAATTCACCAGCTTCTGATGACCCAGCGTATCCTGGGTTTCCTTACTCATGTTTTTTCCACACGCACTACCGGCCCCATGTGCAGGATAGACAATTATCTCATCAGGCAAAGTCATAATTTTCCTTGTAGACTCATACAATAGCCCTGCCAAATCTTCTTGGGTAAGGTTAGCAGCTTTTTGAGCCAGATCGGGACGGCCCACATCTCCGATAAACAAGGTGTCTCCACTAAATATTGCTATTCTCTTTCCAGTTTCATCCTTCAGTATATAGCAGGTACTCTCCATAGTGTGTCCGGGAGTATGCAATACCTCGAAAGTTAGAGAACCTACGTTAAATATCTCCCCATCTTTTGCAATTGTAGCAGTGAAAGCTGGCTCAGCATTTGGCCCATATACTATTGATGCGCCTGTCTTTTCTGCAAGGTCGATATGTCCAGAAACAAAGTCGGCATGAAAATGGGTCTCGAATATGTACTTTATTTTAGCCTGACTCTTTTCTGCCTTCTTTATATATTGATCTACCTCTCTTAATGGGTCAATGATCACTGCCTCACCTTGGCTTTCTATATAATAGGCACCCTGTGCAAGACAGCCTGTATAAATTTGTTCTATGATCATGATTTTTGTATTTTGTAATGTAAAGTTCGGAAACTATTAATAATTCATTCGTGACATAAATCACGGAACTTGCTATTTGAAAAATAACTCTTTAACTATTATATAGCTCCCCATCAGCAACACAAACCAACCGAAGGCTTTCTTAAGTAGCTCGCCATTTATTTTTTGCGATAAAAGAACTCCTATAAACATGCCTGCTGCTGATATCCCTGAAACTGTAAGGAGCAATGTCCAGTCCATTTTGAAGTTGTTCAGATCGCCAGTGAACCCTAATAATGAGTTCATAGCTATAATCAGTAGAGAGGTACCGATGGCGGTTTTCATTGGCTGATGCAGCAGTAGTACTAATACCGGTATGAGCAAAAAACCACCACCTGCACCTAGCAATCCCGTAACCGTGCCAATACTAATGCCCAAAAACAATAGCTTTAACACTTTGCTTTTACCTGGGTAATCGAGTTCCTCATTATCTATAGTTCTACTGCGTATCATGGACGTGGCTGCTGCTATCATCAGCATTGCAAATAACAACATTGTAAGCAACGGTGTTGTCACTTCAAATCCGGCAATAGAAGCAATGTGTAGCGGTATTTTCGGAATTATGAACTTCCTTATTGCAAAGACAGTCAAGACAGAGGAAAGTCCAAAGAGAAGTGCAGTTTTGATATTGATCTGCCCCTTCCTGTAATTAATAATTGAGCCAACAAGACTTGTGGAACCTACAATAAATAACGAATAGGAGGTTGCAAGAACAGGAGGGACATTAAACAGATAAACCAATACAGGCATTGTAAGGATAGACCCGCCTCCACCTATTAATCCCAGTGAAATCCCAATCAGCGCAGCAGCTATGTAACCAATCATATGCAATGTATAATCTGCAAATGTCCGCTATGTTTCCTGAGCGGACAGTGATATTAGTCACGAGTTAGTCTGAAACTCAATCCAGACGCAGGTTCAATATTTTTATTTTCTGGTTCTGAAGCATTTGGATCATGCCGTTCTCAGCTAGTTTTTTTACAAGACGCGAAATCACCTCTCTTGATGAATTTAGTTCCTGGGCGATTACAGTATGGTTGATGATTAAAATGTCAGAACCAATTGTTTCCTGTTGTTTCTTCAGGTAAAAAAGTAATCGTTCATCCATATTCCTGAAAACTACATGGTCAACAGTGGAGAGTAGCTCCTGAAACCGGCTTCTGTAACTTTCCAACACAAAATAGTACCAGTTTTTATAGGTGTTCATCCATTTGTCCATGTACTCCAATGGAACTGTTATTACCTCTGCATCGCTTGCTGCTGCTGCTTTTAATTCGCTTGTCTGATGCCGTGCGGCGCAAATCATAGAAAGTGCGCATGCCTGCCCTGGTTGCAGATAATACATGAAATATTCATTGCCTTCTTCATCTTCCCGGAATATTTTAATTAAACCACTTACAACAATAATCACAGAACGAAAATATTGCCCGGTTTTCATAAGCACATCTCCTTCATGGATATATTTAAGGGATGCATTATTGATAATGTCTTCAATTAGTTCCGGTTCAAAAGTTGGGAATAATTCCTTTATGGCTTTGTCTGTGAGCATTATAATTGTTGCATTTTATATGGTTGTTTGGTTCCTTATCGCCGTTGGGTATAAATAGATATTGAAAAAGTAATGCCACAAAGAAAAGCTGATTTTTTGACATAATCCCAAGGCTTATTTTACCGGACAATTACAGAGAAGGGGATAAACAATTAACAATCCAGAAATTAAACCTCAATTTCCTGACTCAGAACTTTGTTTTGGCAGATTATATATCGGTTTTGTAGGCGGTAACAAAAACATGATCAGGCTGAACCCGATTATGAACATTGATATCATTGGATAATTAAAAGAGAGTGCAATTGCCGAACCCATTAATAACATGCCAAATATCAATTTTACGATAAACCTGTTTTTGAATGACCTGGAAAGTAGAGGGTCCATCAGCCGGTTATGGTGTCCGGCATACAACACCATGATGATTACCGTAGCAGGTGGTAGAACATAGCCAATACAATATGCTGTAACTGATGCATTGCGATAAAGAGGATCTGAAATAAAGTCGCCAAGGATTGCAGTTGTAAATGGCATAAAGGAAACTGTCATTAAAAAAAGTATGTTCAGCAAGTTAAAGACATGGTCGGTTTTTTTTATGAAGCTATAAAGCCAATGATGGTTTGACCAGTAAATGCCGATTACTAAAAAGCTTATAGCATAGGCTAAATAGCTTGGCCAGATTGAAGTGAGGTAGTTATATAATCCTCCCGAATGCAACAGATCTTCGTGCTTGGGTATTTTAACCTCAAGAATTAATAAGGTAATCGCAATTGAAAATACGCCATCACTAAATGCCTCAAGACGGCTTGTGGTCATGAAGTAATTCGATGTTTTATTCTCTGTTTTCGCCATCATTGATTATAAATCAAACAAAACTCAGGGCTGATTCGATGTCATAAATCAAATCACGCCAATTTTCAATACCTACACTAAGCCTTACCATTTTATCCGTAAGGCTAAGTTTATTCTTTTCTTCTACAGGGATGTCTGAATGTGTCATTGTAAAAGGGTGTTCTGCAAGGCTTTCTGTACCACCCAGACTTACAGCAAGTTTGATATGCTTAAGATTATTTAAAAAAACAAACGCTTCTTTTTCACCGCCTTTCAAATCAAAACTTATCATCGCTCCATTGCTAAGATACTGTTTATTTAATACCTCTAACTGGTTTGGTTTGTTAGTTTTTGTGAATCCCAGGTAGTATACCTTCTCTATTTTGGGATGTGACAAAAGATATTCCGCAATTTTTTCGGCATTGTTGGCGGCAGCTTCCATTCTTATTTTTAACGTTTCGAGGCTACGCATCAGAAGCCAACTGGTATGTGGGTCTATTATAGTTCCAAAAACCGTTCTGCTTTTCTTAATTGCTTTAATTACTGCATTACTCCCCACCGCAGCCCCTGCTATCAAGTCGCTGTGGCCGCCTATGTATTTTGTTGCTGAGTATAATGCAATATCAGCGCCATGTTTCAAAGGATGTTGCCAGAGTGGACCCATGTAGGTATTGTCGACTGCAAGAAATACTTTTTTATCAGCAGTAGAATACTGAGCAGCAATCTGGCTGCACATTTCTATATCTATTAAATCGTTTGTAGGATTGGCGGGCGTCTCTACAAAAATCATTTTAAGTGTATTACCGGCATTATTTGCTTCAATGAGTTTGCAGATATCTTCTTTACTATCTTCCGGATTAAACCCTATTGAAGTTACACCCCAATTATGCAGCATAAAGTGAATAAATTTATGAGTCCCGCCATAAAGCGGATTGCTCATTAATATTACATCCCCTGGCTTTAAAAAACTGACCATTGATGTTGCAATAGCACTCATTCCACTTGAAAATACTGCGGCAGCTTCCCCACCATCCCATAGTTTTAAACGCTCTTCTAGAATTTCTATATCGGGGTTATTTATTCTGCTATATATCAATCCCATTTCTACGTCTTCCGTCCCGGGTTTTCCATTTGCTTTTTCCCAAAATGCCTTACCCTCTTCAGCAGTTTTAAATACAAACGTTGAAGTTTGGAAAACAGGACATTTGATGGATCCTTCGCTTAATTCCGGTTTATAACCATAACCCATCATCTGGGTTTCGGGTGCAAAATTTGATTGATTCATAATATATCGATTGAAATTTTTACCTATTTGCTGTGCGCCTATGGAAATGTTTTTGAGTTTGGTATAACCCTTTTATTCCTTCCCGCTATTTTTCTTTCATCCCTACAAAATTAACCACACTTGCCTTACCAACGTGGTATATTCCTTCATCCAGATTTGTTTCCTTTTCTTCAATTTTAATTACTTTGAAATCTGCCAGTTCTTTTACTATCGTTTTCGCATCCATCAATAACGATACTTCTTTGGGCCCGCCCGATTGAAACTTTAGTTGATCAGGAGTAAAAGACTCTATTACCAACACCCCGCCATTTTTTAACCATCTTGCCGAACTTACATAAAATTTTTGCCTTAGATCTATGGGTAAATGGAAAAAGACAGAAGCGATCATGTCGAAAAATTCATCAGGGTAATTTACCTCTTTGACATCGACAACATCATATTTGATCCTGACATTTTTCTCTTGTGATAATTGCATAGCCTTTAACCTGCCTGCTTCGCTCAGATCAAATGCAAAAACCTCCCAACCTTTTTCGGCAGCATATACAGCATCTCTTCCTTCTCCTGCAGCCGGAATGAGGATTTTTCCTGGTTCGTAACTATCAATCACCGATTTAAAGAAGGCGTTAGGGGCCTTACCAAATGCATATTCATTGGCGGAATATCGGGTCTCCCATAAATTCTTATTGCCGGGGTTAAGATTATTCTGATTTACATCACTCATATTTTAGTTTTATCAGTTAAAAACTTAAATCTTTTTACAAAGGTCTACTAAGGTTGTGAACAATTTTGGAACAATTGTTGGATAGGGTATAGTCTAGAAATTGAAATTTAATAAGTGACCTAAATAGAATCATAAAGACGCAAATAGTAGCAAAGTTGATGCCTTTAACTTCACCATTGAATTATTTTAAGATAAATATTCAGGTAGTAAAAACCTGTAAGCAGGAATGTAATCCCCGCTATTATTCGCATTACTTTTTCCACTTTCTGAATTGCCTTAAAATAACCACCCAATTTTTCAATGCTATAAGCAATAACTAAGGCGAAGAAAAGGACAGGTAGTCCAGTACCAAAAGAGAATATTACTGGTAATACCAAGCCAGCCGATGTAGCCAATGTCATAGGGATAAGCATGGCAAAGAACAATGCGCCGCTATATGGGCAAAATGCCAAAGCAAAAACTACTCCGAGTAAAAAGGATCCAAGTAAGCCCTTGTTTTTAAATCGTTCTGATAGCCGATCTGTCAAATTTCCTTTGGCGAGAAAATTGAGTTTGATTACACTTAGCATTATCAATCCAATAATTATCATAACAGGGCCAATAAACTTCTCCCCGTTTCCCTGCAATAATTTGGCAACGTGAAACTTGCTGGCTCCAAAATAAATGATGGCACCCAATAATGTATAGGAAAACATCCTGCCAAAGGTGTACAATAGTCCACTCAGCAATACTTTCTTCCTGCTGGTAATTGTTCTGGCAATATAGGCTGTTGCTGTAATATTGGTAGCAAGTGGGCAAGGGCTTATAGCGGTAAGCAGGCCCAATCCAAAAGCTGCCAACATTGGAGTGTCTCTGCTCTGTGCCAGGTTGGTTAACCAATCCATTCTTAGCTTTTTATAAAGTCATTTATGAACTTTTTTAGTTCTTCATCGAATTTTTTGTCATCTCCGGCATTCATAAAAGCAAAATCCGTAAGCTCCTTTTTCTTACCGGTTTTATTGTTGTACAGAAATAAGGCTGTACCCGATGCCTGAAACTGTTCAGCTTTTTTAGCATTTTTCTTATCCTCAACATTCACAAGAGAGAATGGGATATTAGGGAAGTAGTTGGCTAATGTAGCCCGGGTGAGCTTCTCTATTTTCAAACAGGTAACGCACCTATGCTCTGAATGAAATTGAATCACTTCGATTGTTGTAGTTTGTACTTGGTTGCTTTGTTGGGCGTTACCGTTGGAAACTAAAAAAAAGCTAAAAATAAAGGATAAAACCGCAATGCTGATGTTTTTCATAAATCGTTCATTTATAAAATGAAATTGAATAGATAACCTGATAAAATCATAAAAAATGCAATGGTCCCAAAGTAGATGGCGATTAACTGCCAGCCCATTACTTTTTTAAGCAGCATTGCTTCTGGCAGGGATAGACCTATTACACCCATCATAAAAGCAATAGCAGTGCCAAGGGGAACACCTTTTGCTACCAATACCTGCACCACGGGTATTACACCTGCTGCATTACTGTACATGGGTACGCCTATCAAAACTGCAAGTGGTACTGCATACCATTGTCCTTTATTGATATAGTGTTCAAAAAAACCTGTTGGTAAAAAACCGTGCATAGCTGCACCAATTCCGATACCGATGACAATGTATAATGAAACACCTTTTACAATATTGAGCGCTTCTTTTGTTATAGAGGGGAACCTTTGGATTAATGGCAGTTTCTCTTCCTGTAATTTTTCTTCTGTTCTGGCATTGGCAATAATATCTTTTACCCATGGTGAAAGATATTTTTCCAGCTTCATTTTGCCCAAAACAAATCCACCCAAGATCCCCAAAACAATCCCGGTAGCTACATATATAGCAGCTACCTTAAAACCAAATGATGCAGCGAATATGGCTATTGCCACTTCATTTACCAATGGTGCAGTTATGAGATAAGTAAAGGTGATACCAAGCGGGATACCCCCTTTTACAAAGCCTATGAACAGAGGAACGGAAGAACAGGAACAGAAAGGCGTAATAACTCCGAAAGAAGATGCAAACAGGTATTCCAACCCATACATTTTGTTTCGGCTTAAGTAATTACGAATCTTTTCAACGGGGAAGTAGGAATTGACTATTCCCATTAAAATAGTGATCAAGAATAGTAGTATGGCTATTTTAATGGTATCCAAAACGAAGAAATCAAGCGCCTCTCCCAGATGGCTTTTAGGCGATAGTTTAAAGACCGAAAAAACCAGCCAATCGGCAAAGAATTGCAACCAGTTGAACATGACGTTGAGATTTATTTAGCAACAGTTGCTGCTTTCAGTGCTATGTGAATTACAGCAAGAGGAATTGCTTTTTTTATCTGAAGTGCCGCAACAGCTACTGTTTTCATTTAGGCTTTCAACAACAGATGTGTTACCAATAGTCGGGAATCCTTTTTGTACCCAACGAATAATGCCATGTTTCATATTGACGACATTATAACCCCGATTAACCAGGAACCCTGCCGCACGAAGGCTTTTGCTGCCATCGCGGCAAACAATAACCAATTCCGTGTCTTTGGGTAATTCCATATAACGATCTTCGAATTCGCTAAGCGGAATATTAACAATGTTGTTAACACCATAAGCCAGTTCAGCTACCTCTGCTCTTTCCCGGACATCTACCAATAATGCACCTCTTTTAACCCATACCTGAGTTGTTGTAGGGCATATTTCCTTTACTAGTGTTTGTGTTTCCATTATTTTTTAATTGATTCAGGCAATTAATAATTGTTTTATTTCATGAACATCCGCAACCCTCCCTTTCACCTTTACTACCTCATCTATCATCAGAACGGGCGTGGTCAACACATCATACTTCATCATTTCCATGATATCTTCTATCTTGGTTACATCTGCCTGTATGCCAGTTTGTTTTATTGCCTCCAATACATTGTTGTAGGTGGTCTTGCATTTCGCGCAGCCCGGACCTAATACTTTGATATGTTTCATTGTACTAATTTTCCACAAAGCTATATGTAATTCGTAGTTCGTAAAATGACGAACGTCAGTATCAAAAAAATTACTCCAAAATTTGATTGAGCAGTTTCTTAGCCAGAGTCCAATTTTCCTTATTAATGCAATATTTTATATTGGGAGCGCTGATCTCTCCCTGAATAAGTCCTGCATCTTTTAATTCATTGAGATGTTGTGAAATTGTTGATTTTGCGATAGGCAATTCTTCGGCCATATCACCATGGTAGCAGCAGGTTTGTGAATGTAGCAGTTGTAAAATAGCTATGCGTACCGGATGCCCCAGTGCTTTTGCAAAGCGTGCTGCCTGTTCCTGATCTTTAGTATAGTATCCGGATTTTGACTTCATTATTGCAGTATTAATGATGTTCGCAAAATTACGAATAACTACTGAGCCAATAAAACACTAATTATTTTTTTTATTGGCAACTGTGTAACAATTGTTCCGAGATAAGGATAGCGGGCATGGTACCTTTATAAAAAAAGAGGATGGCAAAGGTCGTAATATTAGGAGCAGGTATAGCAGGTCATACAGCTGCAGCGCATTTAAGGCGGCAGCTTTCCAAAGAGCACGAAGTATTGGTCGTTTCTCCAAACAGGAACTACCAATGGGTTCCTTCTAATATCTGGATAGGTATCGGTCGGATGGAGCCTAAAGATGTGATCTTTCCATTAGAGCCATTGTATAAAAAGAAAGGTATCGGCTACAAACAGGCAAAAGTGAGTTCCTTTCATCCGGAAGGAAGTGATACTGAACATAAGCCTTTCGTAAGGGTCGAATATGTTTTTGGTGAACAAAAAGGAATTCAGGAAGATATTACTTACGACTACCTGATAAACGCGACTGGCCCGAAACTGGCGTTTGACCTAACAGAAAACTTATTACCAGGAACAAATAAAACTTACTCGGTTTGCACTTACGACCATGCCGCTCATGCCTGGAGTGGGCTAAAAGACTTGATCGGGAAGTTGAAAAACACTAATACCACAGCCAGAATCCTTATTGGCACCGGACATCCAAAGGCTACCTGCCAGGGTGCTGCTTTTGAATATATTTTGAATGTGGAGCAAGAATTACGCAGAAATAAGGTGAGAGAACAAGTGGAACTGACCTGGATTTCGAATGAATATAAGTTAGGTGATTTCGGGATGGATGGAATGTTAATGCGTGTTTCGGGAAAACCAATGAAATCAGACGAGTTGGTTGAAATGGTATTCGCTGACAGAGGGATAAAATGGATTTTAGGAGCCGGTGTAACTAAGGTGGAAGAAGGGAAGGCGTTTTATGAAAATCTTGATGGCGAATTCAAAACAGAGGAGTTTGATTTTGCTATGCTCATTCCTGCGTTTTCAGGTCACGGCTTCAAGGCATATGACAAGGCTAATAAAGACATTACTGAGAAATTGTTTAAAGGGTTTATGATTGTTGATGCAGATTATAGTTCTAAACCCTATGAGGATTGGACAGTTCAGGACTGGCCAGAAACTTATCAGAATCCTACCTATCAAAACATATTTGCGCCCGGTATTGCATTTGCACCGCCACACTCCATATCCAAACCTCGCAAAAGCAAAAATGGCACTGATATATTCCCGTCACCTCCAAGGACCGGGATGCCTTCAGGAATTACTGCAAAATTAGTGGCCGACAACATTATTGATTCTATAACAACTGGATCAGAATCAAGGAAGCACAAAGGGTCACTCGGTAATATGGGCGCAGCCTGCATTGCTTCATCCGGGTATGGATTACTTCAAGGTAGTGGTATTAGTATCACAACCTTCCCTATTGCTCCAGACTATAAAAAGTATCCTGAATCCGGTGGGCGAGATTTGAACAAGACAATCGGGGCGCTTGGCCTTGCTGGCCATTGGGTGAAACTTTCGTTACATTATGCATTTATATACAAGGCAAAAATGAAACCTTTCTGGTGGTTAATTCCAGAATAAAATTCAATATCATGGCAAAGAAAATAAGTCGTTTTGAAAAGTTTGTAATGAAAAATCCGTTCATACAGTTTTATATGTTTCTGTATTTGAACGTAAAAATACTTAGCGTGGTAGCTCATGGACATGGCGGCACCAGATAGTATGGAGTAATTTAATTCACTTGTTATGGTATCTTTGAGTTTACCGCCATGACGAGATATTTAATTTACTCATCCAGTTTTACTGACAGTATGGATTGTTATAGTTGAGCACAATTTGATTTTCACCTTCCTAAGAAAACAGCTACTTTATAATATTGATAATTCCATTTTACAAAATGAAAATTCCTGCATCAAAAGATATTTTATTCGTAAGCATTCAGTTTTTACTTCTAATTATCTATTTTATGCCATTCCCGATTTCTGCATTTCAATCAACCTATTTCTTCAAATACTTTTCGTTATTTGTCGCTCTCATAGGTCTACTGGTTATTGCACTTGCAATATTACAACTGGACAAAAATCTAACTCCATTTCCCTCACCAAAAGAAAATGGAACACTAATTCAAACCGGACTTTATAAATTCGTCAGACATCCGATTTATTCAGGCATAATTTTATCGACTATCGGCTTAGGATTTTTTTACGGAAGCATGTTTAAAATAAGCATTGGAATTATTTTATGGGTTCTCTTTTTCTTCAAATCAAAATATGAAGAAACCATGCTTTCAAAGCATTTTAATGAATATGAAGCATACACTAAAATAACTAACAGATTTTTTCCTTTTCTCTAAAAGTGATTTTCCTTCAATAAAATTAATTGTTGTGTACCGTTTGCTGCTTCGGTATGAAGTCTCGTTTGAGATCAGGTTAAGTGTGCTTATTTCACACGAAATCTATTCCCTACCTGATCCAAAACTATCCAACTAATTTTACTTGAATTACTGAGATCATTGTAACTTTTGACTTTACAGAATTTGAAATCAGGCAAGCGGCTTCTGATTTTTGTAATACTCTTTCAGCTTTTTCACGGTCCTTTTCATCGGTAATGGTTACTGTAGGTTCAAGAATAATTTCACTCATCATGAATTTTCCATCCACCTGCTCTAACCATTGTCCGGTATGCGGCCAGAAAATGGAACTACAGGTGGGGTTTTATTATGGGACGGGCTATGTTAGCTATGCGCTATCAGTAGCGCTGTTTGTATTTAATCTTGTTTGGTATTGGGCAATTTTCGGTTTATCGTACAAAGACAATAGCATTTTTTACTACCTGATAACTTCTGTAGCAGTTGTTATAGTTTTGCAACCGCTGATAATGAGATATTCCAGGGTTCTATACATTTATCTGTTCGTGAAATATGGCAGTCATTCTATAAAAAGCACGGCAGATGCAAAGACACATGAGTTAGTGCCAAGAAATATAATGGCTGAAAGAACTGAAGTTTAATTTTTTGCAAAATAAAGAAGGCCTTTTTTGCCCTCGTTTTTCCCCTTATCGGGAATAGCTATGTAGTCTTAATTAAGTACACTACCAGAACTATACTCGTTATTAGAATAAATCCTGCAATAATGTATATCAGACCGGAAGTGTGGTAGTAAGTACCTTTGTTAAGCTCCTTTTTTGTTTTGCTATATCTCATAACTGAAAGTAGCAGGCTTATTGCACCCACTAGCACAAGAATAATACCTATTGGAGCTGAAAATCCATATTGGTGAATAGTCGATTCTTTCCCAAGAACTAAACTGATTTGTTTAATGAACAGTGAGAATTTAACCACAACAAATCCGAATGCCATGATACCGATACAAGTGCGGATCCAAGCCAGAAGCGTCCTTTCATTTGCTAAATGATCACTTACATTTTGTTTCTTTTCTTCGGAATCCATTTCGATATTTTGTAGCTATAAATAATTTGATCAAAACCGTACCCGCAAACTGCTAATCATATCAATGTAGCATCTCAATGACATTCCTACCAAGTTTCAAAATACCTTTTTGCTCCATTGTCCGCAGTAATCGGCTAATCGCTTCACGGTGTGTATGCAGTTCATCGGCTATTTGCTGGTGAGTTATATAAATTGCTTTGGTATTTGCTGCTCTTGCCCGTTCCTGCAAATAGTGCATTACCTGCTTATCCATGTTGCTGAATGCAATAAGATCGATCACCTCAATAAGCTCTGCAAAACGATTGCTATAAGTACTGTTCACAAATGCTTTCCATTCTGGGTATTTAAACCAATCTTCAACTAAATTTACAGGTATCTGAAGTATTTCAGTATCTTCTTCAGCGATAGCTTTTATCATACTTTTTTTATGCGCCTGGCAGCAATTTATAGCCATTGCGCAAGTCTGACCAGGATATAGGTGATATAAGAATATTTCATCTCCTTCATCATTTTGTCTTACTATACGTAGAACACCATGCTGGACAATTGGAACAAAATACACCTCTTCACCTGGTGTCATAAGTACCGTATCCCTTTTTATGGATTTAACCTTTGCAAACCTTTTTATCTCATCTAATATTTGGGGATCTGTAAAGACAGTTTTGTTCATAATGTTTTCATTTTTTGATCATTGCCTAACAATCTATAATGCGATATGCCATATATCCAGCAGCCAAAGTAACTATGAAAATAGAGATTATTGGCTCCTAAAAGTATATGCTAATTTTTAATCAAACGAACACGGAGAACCTTAAATCAATTCCTTTTAATCGCCTTAACTCGCTTCTGTAAAACAAAATTCTAATTTGGTGCTCGGTTCATTTCTCGTTTCTCTGAATTTCGGCCTGTTTCATATAGTTGCAAGCCTTCATGGTCTGGCTTGCCAGAACAAGCCTCTATTGAGCCAGGATAGTAGCTATTGGGGAGACTTCAATCCGATACCATGATTTTTTCTTAAGATACAAGAAATGTGGCCGTCCGAAAGGTCATTTGACCTTTTTGAATATCGTTAACCTGTATTTTTTTGATTTAATAATTGTAAAAAATCGTTGCTTCTGTATTTATTTGAAATACCTGAAAACTACCGAAGTGACTTTCAACTTAGCAAAAATTGTGAGTTGTATTGCGTGCTTGTAAAAAGGAGAGGGGTAGTTTTGAAACTAAAATATTAGTAACAATAAATAGCTTGCAGTGCAACTTGCAGTAAAGTTGTCTCCAAAGTACTTCTGGCTGAATGTTTAACTTAAGGCATCAAAAACGCAATATTTG
>CAIUZK010000150.1 GCA_903903635.1 uncultured Bacteroidota bacterium | reverse complement strand
GGATAATGATACCTTTCGTAATTTAGCCTGTCAGTCTCACTAATACTGAGATTGATGATACGCATCTTATAAAGGTTTTATAAAGATGCGTATCTTTTTTTACATATCAAAAATGCACCATTTTATCCCGTTAAAAGTATAAGTCAATAAAATAAGCGTGAGTCTAAAGATAAAAGAGATCTGCATCGTATTGCGGATCTCTTTTATTAAAAATAATTCTTAGAAGTTGGCGGCTGTTTCGAATTAGAATTTAATCAATAACATCTTTTCAAATTCATATTAAAGCGCTTTTGAAACATGTGATTAGTGCGAATGTGATTTTGATTTAAAGAATCACAATTTGATTAAATGCAATATTAGCAGGAATCAAATTACCCCGGTATCCTCGCAATATATTTAGACATTTCTTTGATTTGTTCAACTACCTGAACATTGGTTGCTTTACATGCTTTAGCCTTATTAAAATAAATCTTAGCATTCCTGAAATCCCTGCGCTGAATACAAATACTTGATAACTGAAGAAAGGCAGTTGCCGAATTGTCGGCATCCGGCAAACCAATCTGCACAGCTTTTCTCAGGTGTTCATAGGCCTCCTTGGTTTTCCCCTTTTTCATGGCAATAGCGCCAAGCTGGAGATAGGCCGTTCCTTCGTATTCCTTTTCAGATACTCCTGCTTCCAGGCTCTTTCTCAACTGAGCTTCAGCAGCATCCAGATCTTCACCCATAGTTGAAAAATTGGCCTGCAACATGTAAAAAGAAGACCTTATGGGTTTGTACAAAAGGTTTGGATATTTAACCTTAGCCAGTAATTTTTTTGCGCCTTCCATATCGCCACTTTCCATATACCCCTGAATCAGGGTCATAGGTCCTATCATAAAGTAGGCAACTACCATTAATATTGAAACCAGGAAAGGAATCCATGCGATCCACCAGGTAACTTTAAATCCTATAAGGAAACCAAGGGCGAACAATACAACAGCAATTGGTAACCTGTAATAAACAAATATGCGTCTGAAATTCATATAATAAATTGGGCCGCAAATATACCTTATTTTGAGGACTAACAACAAGCCGGGTTTAAAATGAGTTAGCTGCAACGGCTACCAATATGGTAATAACACTATCATAAATTGTTTTGTAACTAGTCATAACTAAGAACTATCCGCTACATTTGCCGGGGTTTAATTGTTAGTTTGTATATATTAGCGCAAAGTTTGCGACTTTAGATTTGTTGCTTAATACTCAGGAAAATAATGGATTGGTATTTTAATTGGTTCGGTTCTCCTTATTACAAGATTTTATATCAGGACAGGGATGACGTTGAAGCGCAGGAATTTATAGAGTGCCTCATCGGTTATCTGCAACCCGCGCCAAAAAGTAAAATGCTGGACATCGCCTGCGGAGAAGGCCGTTTTGCAAGGCAATTGGCTGAGCATGGATTTGATGTAACCGGTATAGATATTTCGCACGAGAGCATTGAATTGGCCAAAGCTGCGGAATCAGATAATCTTCAGTTCTTCAACCAGGATATGAGGCTTCCGTTTTACATCAATTACTTTGATTTTGCATTTAATTTCTTTACCAGTTTTGGATATTTCTCCCATGACCGCGACCATTTGCTGGCAGCCAAATCATTTGCCGGGGCATTGAAGAATAATGGAATACTGGTAATTGATTATTTGAATATTGATTTTGTTCTGGCTAATCTTGTTGCTGAAGAGATAATTACCAGGGGTAGCTATGAATTTCGTATTACCCGCAAACTGGAACGCAACCATCTTGTAAAGGATATATACTATAACGATGCCGATAATAAGCCCTGCCACTTTGTTGAAAGCGTTGCCGCATTTACATTAAGTGATTTCATTAAAATGTTCCGTCAGGCAGATCTATCTTTGGTAGGCACTTTCGGTGATTATAACCTGGGTGCGTATCATCCTTTGGATTCTCCACGTCTTATCATGATCTTTAAAAAGAAATATGCTAAATCAGCTTCATGATACTATTGTATATTATGATCATATCGCATGGTATTATTTAAATACCAGGTGGCACAATGCATTTCTTGATCTTGTAGTACCATTTCTGCGCAATCCGGTATTCTGGGCGCCTTTGTATTTGTTTCTTGCATTGTTTATGCCCCTGAAATTCAGAAAAAACGGGTTGATCTGGTGCATGGTATTTATTCTGTCATTTGTCATTTCCGACCAGGTTAGCGCCACTATACTTAAACCCTATTTTCACAGGCTGAGACCTTGTCATAATCCCTATCTCACCAGCATTATTCATATGCTGGTTCCCTGCGGCGGACAATATGGTTTTCCTTCATCGCACGCTGCCAATCACTTTTCACTGGGCGTTTTCAGCGCAGTTACACTTGGCAGATTTGCGAAGTGGATATGGCCGGTAGCAATAATCTGGGCTATTTCCGTTTCATTTGCACAGGTATATGTGGGGGTGCATTATCCGCTCGATGTTACATGCGGCGGACTGTTAGGTGCAATGATAGGAATGATTTCCGGAAGATTATTCAACAAATACTGGCATCTTGAATTTTCACCGTCAGTTGCCGTGAACTAAATTGAAATTTCCCTGAGCAATTTTCTGATAGCTTACAACAATCCGGTTGCACTCCTTATTTAGTTTTCAGGAATTTATCAAGGTCGTCCCTGTAATTTTTATAGGTGAATTTATCTTCCAGGGTATTAAAAGTATACCTGTCTACGGTAATATTCCAGGCCCATTCGGCAAAGTCAAGTTTGCTGCTTTCAAAGCCCAGCCAATCCATTATCATGCCAACCTGGCTGGTCGTCAGTTGATCATCCTTCAGTTCCGATTTCAAAAAGTTGGTTTTCTCGGTATCCGTTTTCTTTGCCTCAATGGTTGTTTTCAGTTGGTCTATTCGTGGTTGAGTTAGTGACCCGATGGCTACCGACGATGCAACAGGAGAAGCTACACTATTATTATCTCCATTATTATTAATGTCCTCGCCCTGCATTGGATCGTTGTTGCGGACCGGTGCACGGTTAGCCATATAGGCATTAATGTCTTCTTCGCTAATGCTGGTATTACGGCTGTATGGGTCAAATTCAAGTATAGTTACCCGTCCTGCCTGGGTTCTCACTCTGCCTTCATAAATTATATTATCGTACCCACGTCCGCGACGCCCACGCTCAAAACTATATATCTGTACAAAATGACGGCCGGCCGGCAAATCGCCAACGGTTACCGATGTGCCCCGTTTATTAAAATACCTGTGGTCAACCGCAACATTGAGTGGTGAGTTGTCTGTCAATTTCACTTTAATCATTGATTGTCCTTCAGCGCTGTTAAACGCAAGAGCGGAGATCATCAAAATCAAAAACCAGTTTTTCATATTTTGCTCATTTTACTTTTAGAATCATCAATTGTAATGCCATATTGCCGGGGCTATACTGGCAAACTTCAATTTTAACACGGAAGTAACAGTGCGCATAATATGCCTGCTGATACCCCTGCATTCAAAGATTCGGCTCCGCCTCTGCCGGGAATTGTAATACGATCTGTAGCCGCTTCCAGCACGGCTTCCGACACGCCTTTCGATTCATTTCCAATGATCAAAATTCCTTTTTTCATCCGTTCAAATCCGTATGCAGACCGGCCATCGAGGGTTGCCGCAATCTTTGGTATAGGTATAGACTCTAAAAATGGCACAAGGTTTGATTCATAAACTGTAACCCGCAAATGACCTCCCATTGCGCTTTGAACTACTTTTGGATTATAAATGTCGGCACAACCAGGAGAACATATAATACTACGGATACCAAACCAATCGGCAATGCGGATGATCGTTCCCATATTGCCGGGGTCTTGTATGCCATCCAGCGCCAGGTACCAGTTATCATTCATGGGTATCGGACTGGGTTCTGGTATCGGTATGACCAGCATTACCTGGTTTGGAGTTTTTAATGCCGATAACTCAGATAAAGTCGATTCATCCACAATATGGCAGGTGGCTTCGGCATGCATGGATACCAGTTTGGCGTATTTTGTCAGCCATTCACTTGTGCCAATTATTATATTTATGCGTTCCCTTGATTTAAGCCATTCCAGGACTATTTTTTCACCTTCTGCAATAAATAGTTTCGATTCATTGCGGAATTTTTGCTTCGTTAATGATCTAATGTACTTAATTTGTGCCCTTGATAACATGCTGCAAAACTATATTAATTGTAGTTACCTGATACATGCGTAAAAGACTATCTTATAATATTAACCAAATTCTTTCCCTGTTGCTTGCAGCAGTATTGGTGTTATCTGTTAGTTGCAGCAGCACTAAGTACCTCGGCAATAACCAGTATCTGCTTCGGAAAAACAGTGTCGGTCTTACCTCTGTAAATAAGATCAGCGGTAAGGGAGAAATGAAGGATAACCTGGCCAGGATGATTACCCAAAAGCCCAATACCAGGATGTTCGGCATGCCTTTTAAATTGCTCAACTACTATCGTCATGCCAATAAACTGCACGGGCAGCCGGTAGATTCCCTTCCCAAATACCTGGAGCGACCTGCAATTTATGATACACTAATGGTTCAGCGGTCAATGCTGAATATGAAAAAATTCATGTTTTCTCAAGGCTATTTTTATGCAAAGGTCAGCTCCAAAACGCGCCTCCGTCATAAGCATGCTTACGTCTCCTACAAAGTTGAATCAGGCTATAATTACGTAATCGACAAAGTGAATTTTGCAATTGAAGACAGTGCGATTGCTCATATAGTAAAAGAAGAGGAAGAAAATACGTTGCTCCTTAAAGATGTACCTTTCAAGTATAGTCTGCTTGAGGATGAAAGAAGCCGGATTATTTCTGCCATACGCGACAAAGGTTATTACCATTTTACCCAGGAGAACATAAATTTTCTAAATGGTATCGACACTGTCGACAAATCAATATTCAAAGACGTGGGTAGTTTGTTTGAGGGTGTGGTTAATTCTACTTTAGAGGCTAAAACAAAGAAAAAGCATACCGTTGATCTTACGCTCCATATACAGCTTGCAGACGACACAATGGCCTTCCGGCCATACACGCTGAATAAAGTAAATGTATATCCCGATTACAATACTCCTGCTGATTTGAAGGATTCCACTATGATCAGGAAGACCATAAAAGGAGTCAATTTCATTTATCACTCCAGCTATATTCACCCTAATGTATTATTCAGGCATATCTATCTGAATCCAGGTGACCTTTATTCTCAGTCAGATTTTGATAAGTCCATAGCCAAACTTAATGAACTGGGCATTTTTCAGTATGTGCGCATACTGCCCTATGAGAACCGGCGCAACAGGGGCATACTCGATTATGATATTTTATTGAAACGTAACAAAAAACACGACTTCACTTCGGCCTACGAGATATCGAGTGGCTCTACCTATTTTCTTGGCAATTCGCTCAGCATCAACTATCGCGACCGCAACCTGCTTAAGGGGGCCAACCTGCTTACAATTGGTATCAACGGTGGACTGGAGCTATCTTACAACGATAATGCAGGCAAAAACATCACAGACCATTTCAGTATTCTTACCAAATATTACGGGGTAAATGCCAGTGTCGATTTCCCTAAATTCCTGGCGCCGATAGCAGCCTCCCGGTTCGATAACAGTAACCTGCCACACACCATTATAAGTGGTGGAGAAAACGTAATGGACCGGATCAATTATTTCACGCTTGTCAATACCAGCGCCAATTTCGCGTACAACTGGCGGCAGGACCAAACCACCTCATGGACCTTCGCTCCTGCCTTTATCAACATCATTAAACTGCCGCTGAAAACCGATTCCTTTCAGCGGGTACTCGATAGCAATGCCTACCTCCGCAACAGTTATAAAGAGAACTTCATAGAAGGGGAGTCGATCAATTATTTATTCGACAACATTTTTAAGAAGTACAATAATAACCACCTCTCCGTCAAGCTGGGCCTGGAAGAAGCTGGAGGGCTATTGTCGGCCTTCAACTCGCTTGGCACGGCCCTCAATGACCTGTACAAGCTCCAGTTTGCTCAATACGTCAAGTTCGATTTCGAAGCCAAGGACTATATCAAGGTCGCTCACTCCCAGATCGCCATTCGGTTTTATGGTGGGGTTGGCAGGCCCTATGGTCAATCAGTGGCGCTGCCCTATATCAAACAGTATTTTGCCGGCGGGCCTTATAGTCTGCGCGGCTGGCGAATCCGCACCCTGGGGCCGGGCAGCTACTACAATGGCGCCGAGAATAATGCCAATCAGATAGACCGTACCGGAGATATCAAGCTGGAGTTCAATACCGAATTTCGTTTTCCTATAGCGCCTTTGTTTGCAGGAGCCATTAAGATGAATGGTGCGCTGTTTGCCGATGCAGGCAATATCTGGCTGGCCCATGCCGATCCCAGCTATCCCGGAGGTGAGATGAAATTCGAAACCCTTGGCCGCGATATTGCTGCCGATGCAGGTATGGGGCTAAGGTTTGATATAGCCTCCTTCCTCACCCTGAGGGTTGATCTGGCAATACCTGTTAAGAAGCCCTATGTGTCTGATAATGGCGGTTGGGTGTTCTACCAGATAGCGCCGGGTGATGCCACATGGCGTTCCAATAATATTATCTTCAATATTTCTATTGGTTATCCTTTCTGATGTGTGGTATTATTTCCCCAGTATGAATTTCATGCTTTTGCCCAGAAATGCAGTACTGTCGGGCATTGGCTCGCTGCTTTTGTTTTTAAAGCGCACCAGTTGCACATGATCGAAGAAGGCGGTATCTCCGGCCTTGGTTCGCTCATAAAGTGTGCCGGCAATGGATGCTGAAAGTGTATCTCCAAAACACATGCCATTAATGTATTCGGTAAGTACCTGCAGATTGGCTACTGAATCTTCATAGAGGCTCCGCTCGGCATAGGTAAATTCAAAGCTGATCACCTTATACTTTTTGCCCAGCGAGTCGTGGGCTGTCAGGCCCTGCTTCATCAGCTTATCAAACTCAGCTTTCGTAATCTGGCCGCCACAGCGGTCGCCATGGCCAAGGTATACACCCGGCTTAAACACTTTTACTGCACCTTTGCGCCCGGCATTCTGTTTGGCCTGCTGCGCCCGGACATTAGTGCCGCAGAGCAATAAGCCGCTTATCATGCATATAATTACGCTACGAGTCATAAGTAATCAAAAATAAAAAATAATGCGTAATAGACAGCATTTTTAAAAAGATTAACTTTTATTAGCGCCATTCGTTGTTCATTCTTACTTTAGCAGGTACAATTCAACCTTTAATATTTATGAACCAGGAGTCACTTCAGTACATACCACAGCGCGATCCGTTTTTTATGATTGGTGAGCTTACTTATGCCGAGGGCAATATAACCCGTACTACGCTCCATATCACACCCGATAACCTGTTTGTGATCAATGGCCGTTTTACCGAGCCTGGCCTCATAGAGAATATGGCCCAGACCGCAGGGGCCGGTACCGGATACCGTGCTATTCAGAGCAATAAACCCAAGCCCATGGGCTATATCGCCGCACTGAAAAACATCCGGATCACCGATCTGCCCAGGGTGGATGATGTAATTACCACCGAGGCCGAATTCGTCCAGAACCTGCTCAACTTTCACCTTGTAAAAGGATCGGTCAGGGTAGGGGATAAGGAGATAGCCAGTTGCGAATTCAAGATCTATGTTACTCCTGAGCCCCAGGAGTGAAACCTCACCCCTCCCGATGGAAAATCGGGACCTTGTTCCGGGGGGCAAGAATTGAGCTACTGTATATGCTTCAACCGATATGCATTAATTTGCAATTTGATCTTTGAGGTCATTTTCTTTGGTGTTTTTTGCAGGGTTTGGGATTGATAATCATGGTTTTATTGGGTTGTCTGAACTATGATTTTATTGATTATATGATTTACTATGATTGAGTTTGGGTAATCCTCCTAGAATGGGTTTACCAATTTCTTTTATTAGATATTATCTCATAAGTGCAATTGCACAGTGGTGTGCAATTATATTTTTTTGCGCAAACTTTTATTGATTATCAAGGGTTTAGACCGATTTTCTTGCGCATTTGGGTGGTAAGTGTGCAAAATTGTCTGAACTATGATTTACCTGATTTTATGATTTACTATGATTGAGTTTGGTGTATCGTCCTAGAATGGGTTTACCAATTTCTTTTATTAGATATTATCTCATAAGTGCAATTGCACAGTGGTGTGCAATTATATTTTTTTGCACAAATTCTTATTGATTATCAAGTGTTTAGACCGATTTTCTTGCGCATTTGGGTGGTAAGTGTGCAATTTATGTCTGAACTGGGATTCTTATGATTAAAGGATTATATGATTGAGTTTGGTAATAATTGATTGGGTTTACTTTTCATGCATCACATATTATTACATAAGTGCAATTGCACAGTGGTGTGCAATAATATTTTTTTGCGCAAAGTTTTATTGATTATCAAGGGTTTAACCTGAAGTAATTGCACATTTTAGAGGTAAGTGTGCAATTTTGTGTGCAAAACTGGCAGGACTGATAATATAACAGGAAATATATTTTTCTTTAGTGGCATATAGGGATAGAATTTGGCACAAAGGTAGTATGAGGAATTGTTAATTCCAAATAAAATGGAGTTATTAATTTCCAATGTGACCTCACCCTTGCCCTCTTTTAGGAAGAGCACCATTATGAGGCGGAAATACAATTTGATTTGCCATGCCCTGATTGCCGCCGAGACCATAAACATTTGATCTGATTTTCAGGCTGCTGGAGTTTTTGAGAGTCGGCTGGGACACAAACCTGAAACGCACCCATTCTGGTATAGAATAATTCAAAAAAATGACTTACATTTGATTTACTAAAATACTTATCTATGAAATACTCACTATTATCCGTATTTTTATTTTCATTTCTAGCTGCATTCTCACAGAACATTCCAGCTAATGAAGGTGGAATCCGCTGTGGCGCGGATGCTGCCTATTTCGCTTCGCTGACAAAAGGCGGATCCTGGCACCACAAAACCACTTCCACATTTACATCTCTTGCCTCGTTTCCATCTTATGCCATTGTAGACTGCGGCAAGTTCAGATTATATTATGAAGACCTGATCACCTCTAATCCGCAGGAAGGGTTCTCTGATGTAACTCTGGGCGCCATACGCAGGAATAACCTGTGTAATGTGCTCACGTATATCCAGAGTGTGTTTGACTTCAGTTCCATACCATCCGGTAATCCTATCAGGATACATGTAAGCGAGTCTTATGCCGCGCTCAATCCGCTGCCGGTAGGCTATGGTTTCCTGGCAAGGGGCGGGCCTTATCATCCTGCAGGCCCGGGCATTACCAATGGCTTTGTTTTTGATTTTACAAATACTGGTGTTGATCCGAATCCGGGAGACTACCATGGCGACCTGGTGGTGAATTACGGAGGATATACCTGGTATCCATCGGGCACCAGTTATGTGATGCATTCTTTTACATTCCAGGATAACGATGCCGCTCCATTTGTAAATTGCCGTATTGATCTGAACCGGACTTTGCTGCATGAGATGGGGCATATACTTGGCTTTCTGAGCTTCATAAATTATGTAGGTGGATTTCCGGGTTCTGTTGCGGGCGGCAATTTATTTTCGGGCATGGACTACAACATAATGAAGGGCAATGTGTTTCCGGGCTACAGCCTCTCAAAGCTGGTATTAGGCACAACCGCAAGCCCTTACATCAATCCCCTGTACGCTACAGATACCAATGCCTTAAATAGAAACGACCTATGGTTGAACAACCTGACCGCATCGGATAATCACCCTGTTTTTTCAGAGTCCCGGAATTTTATAGGGTCCGACCTGATGGGCTCACTGGTCTCTCACCTGGAAGACAACGGCTGGGCTTATTCCAACCAGCAGCGACACAGCCCCGGTTACCATCCCAGGTATATTATGGCCCCAACTGCGATACTGGGTGATAAAAGCCGGCAGTATACTAAGGGCGAAATACAGAATTTCCATAACCTGGGTTACAACCTTGCCTCGGCCTATATGTCCACAAGTGGCGCCACGATTACCAACCACACACCTTATTCCAAAAAAATGGCCCGGTATAATTATAACCTTTATAACCTTGACTTTGCAGAAACATTGCCTGCCGATTATACTATGACCAATAATATAGGATCAAGCATTACTATAAACCTGCTCACTGACACCACTGTTACCGATGCCGATGGGGACCCAATATCTGTGATGCCGGGCAGTTTATTCAACCTGAGAGGCTGCGGCAATGGCGGCAATAACCACAACCTATTGACACTGGGGAGCGGTGGGTCGTCGATAACCTATACACCACGCCCCAATTTTTATGGCAGGGCACAGTTTGGTTTCAACCTGTGGGACGGAAAAGAAAAAGGTTCGTATGTTATTTATACCATTGACGTGGCGAAAGGCACGGCGGTTTCAACGCCACCGGGCAGCAACCTGGTACTCAACGGCGGATTTGAAGAGGGCAGCGAAGTGAAGCTGCTGGCGACTGCTGAAAACATACCCAACACCACCTTCTTTATGGATGGCCATTGGACCAATCTTCTAAGTCAGGATTTTTCAGACGCGCAACCCTACAGCTTTTATGCCGCCCCGTATATTGACTATTCCAACATATCATCGCTGATCAAGAACTCGAATATTTCTTGCACCGGCACTACTTACACCGAGTTTGCAGGGGGCGGTGGGTACGGTTCTTTTCCGGAAACTTGGCCCGCATATCATCCCATGTCCATAGATAGCAGCGACCGTTATAAAATGTTCTGGGGTTATGGATACTCTTATTTTTACCTTGGCGACAGCGCAAGGCATTGCCACAAATATACAGTGGAATTTGATTATTTCGACGGAGATACGTCTTCAATTGTTCCGGGATCTGCTTTGACTTTTACATTCGGTTTTGTAAACGCACCTTTTGATGTTACGCCGTCCATTGCCGGTCCGGCTGCGATCCCTTTTGTTTATTCGTTCGACAAGAGCATAACCGTAGATACGGTCTGGCACCATGCCACTATCCACTTTACCTATTGCGCCGACACCTCGTCTGCTATCTTCTGCCTCAGAGCGCTATCAACAGGTTGTATGTTAATGGAAAATCTCTCGTTAATAGAAGATACAACAATAACGCCGCTGGTTGTTAGCATTACTGATACGATAACAGGATTGAGTAACCGGCTGACGGCAAGCATCAATAACATTGGTTGCGGCTATACCTATTTGTGGAATACAGGTGCTACTACGCCTGCTATTACGGTGACAGCTACCACTGCGCCTGTTACTTATACAGTTACAGCTACTGATGGCTGTGGTTCCACCAGCCAGACAATTACCATAGCAAACTTTGCTTTGGGAACACCAGGAGAAAACCCGGCAAAATTCGCAATTTATCCTAATCCTGCAGGCAAAAGCTTTATTATTTCAGGCTCCTTCGCCATAAACTCAAACCTGCAAGTTCAGATAACAGATATGAGTGGCCGTGCCGTGGGCAGCAAACACCTACTTTATAACGGTTCACCCATGGAGATACAAACTGATTTACCCAATGGAGTTTATATAGTAAAGCTCACAGATGCCGCGGGTAATAAGGATCAGCAGCGGCTGGTAATCTGCAAGTGATTTCTGAATTCTAAATCAATTTATCCGTTTAATCGTACTTCATGCACCCTAATTCTGCAAATCCTAAAATTCAGCGAATTCTGATTCAGACATTTTGCCCCAAACCATAACCACAGGTTTAGTACTTTTGGCCTTTAGACAGAAAGGATGATAAACACAGTATTATTTGATATGGATGGCCTGTTGCTGGATACTGAGCCGCTTTGGGGTGAAAGTATGCTGCGCATTGCCCATAAACACAAAATACCGATTACCAGGAAGCAATTTAAGGAGACTACCGGGCTGAGGATATTTGAAGTAACAGACCATTGGGCAATCCATTATCCGTGGGAGGGAACAAGCGCCAGAGAGGTAGCTGATGAAATACTGGATGATATTATAGCTTCGTCGAAAAAGAGTGCGACCATATTGAAAGGGGTAGAGGATGCACTTAAATTGCTGAAGAAACACCATTTTAAAATAGGTCTTGCTTCATCGTCGCCAAAGCATATGATAGATGCCCTGACCGACCATTTTGGGCTGACATCCTATTTTGATGTGATCACATCGGCAGATGCGGTGGAAATGGGAAAACCACATCCGGCGGTTTTTTTGCATTGTGCGGCCAGCCTGGGTACCAGGCCCAATGAATGCCTGGTGCTTGAGGATTCAGTGAACGGTATGATAGCAGGAAAGGCTGCCCGGATGAAAGTGATTGTTGTGCCCGATGAACTTCATTTTGACGATCCCCGCTTCTCGCTGGCGGATGGAAAACTGAGCAGTATGGAGGATTTTGGGCTGGATATACTATGATACAATATTTAAGATAATTCCTTAAATTTGATAGGCAAAAGCAGGTATATGGATATTATTGCAGAGAAAATTGAAATTGTGCAGCGCATAAATGAGGAGCAAGATGCATCTGTAATCCATGCAGTTAAACACTTTCTGGATAATCTGCATAATGTGCATCCGGAAAATGAAGATGCAATAAACAGAGAACTGGATGATGCTATAAATGAGGCTGATAGAGGTGAATTACTGCTTTATGAAAACGTATTGGCTGAGTTTAGAAATAAATATTCAGTATGAGTTATACCCTCAAACTTACAGTAAAAGCCAGAAATAGCTATGCACAAAATCTGGATTATTTGCATAAAGAATGGGGCTCCAAAGTAACTCTAGATTTTATTGACAGAGTTGATACAGTTTTGCAGACCATTATACAAAACCCCTATTTATATCCTACTTACCTGTCTTCAAAAAGCATTCATAAATGTGCAGTTCATAACAGGATCATCTTATATTATAGAATTAAAGGCAATGTGATCGAAATTCTGAGATTCTGGAATACATACCAGGATCCTAAAAAACTCAAGTTTTAATAAAATCCAGTTTTGTCATTTAATATATTGGCCTGAATGTTATTGAAATGGAGACTAAATAGGATACATACCAGGCAATATTAACAACAATAGATAATGTTTTTTCCTTTAAATCTCATTGCTAACCCTCTTTTTTCTAAGCACCTTATCTATGATCAAAAGGGCTAAAACCACATTTACCATTAGGATAATATTGATGTAGGAGCTTTTGAAAACGTTGTTCACTTCAATCTTTTTTATGCTGAAGGAATTGACCAGAGGAGAAGAAGATGAATGCCAATCGGTGATGGCAAAAGTATAAATGAGCAGGGTGGCGATCATGAGCACAAAAAATGCTGCAATGCCCCTGATTATGGCCGGGTTAATATATTTTTTTGTGGCGGGCGCTATATGGGCTGCGGCAACCGCCTCCATTACATTTTTGGTGAACCGCAGGGAGGGTTGGTCCAGTTCAAGGTTTCGACTTATCTCAGCATTAAATGCCAATAGCTCATTATGCTTTTGATTCCAGGCAGCATCCTCACTTATTAACCGGGCAATACGGGCTGAATCTGTATCGGAACAGATGCCATCTATGTATTCCCAAAGTTGTATTTCAATATCTTCGTGTGCCATAAAACCAGTATAAAATTAACATTAATAAGCAACACTACACAAACTCATTGCTGTATTTTGATTCTAATATTTCCTTCAGTTTTCCCCGTGCCCTGAACAGTTTCACTTTTACATTGGTGGCGGTTATCCCTAAAATATTACCCACCTCATCGACAGACTGCTCGGCCTGGTAAAACAAGGTGAGGATCCGGGCATCCGGGCCGGGCAATTGTTTCATGGCATTGTCCAGCAGTAATCTGGTGGCCTTTTGCTCCAATAGCCGGGTGGGATGCTCGCTGTACAGATTATCGGAAAGGCTTACTATCTTATCTTCTTCGAGTAAAACAGCGGCATCGCCTTTTTTTCTTAAATGGGACAGGCAGGTGGTATTGACAATTGTGTATAGCCATGTACTGAATTTACTATTGCCTTTGAAATCGGCCAGGCAGCGGTAGGCTTTCACAAAAACATCCTGCGACAATTCTTCGGCCACCTCGCGGTTATTGACATAGCGCATAGCGATGGTGAAAACATATTGCCGGTACTTATCTGCAAGGGCAGCATAAGCAGATTGCTGCCCCTGCAACACTAATTGTATAGCAACATTATCATCCATTTGCACTGCCATGTAGGTATTAGACGCGGGTTTGTATAACCGGGTTACAAACTTATTTTACCATTTTTTGAAAAATACTATAAAAAACCTGTAACCGGTTGACAATTCAGGTAGTCTAAATAGTAGTAATTGCAATGAAACACTTATTTTGAATAACTTTTTAAACTTAAAATTATGTTTGAAGCTTTAATTCCTATGGTACTTGGTTCAACCATGTTTGCCATGATATTCGGTATTGTATATCTGAAGAGCCGTGAAAACATGGCTATGATAGAGAAAGGAATGGACCCAAAGATAAAAGACAACAGACCCAGGCCTTTTGTAAACCTGAAGTGGGGGCTGCTATTAATAGGATCAGGTTTAGGCTTATTTCTTGCGTTTATGATTGACAGGACTATGTTGCCTCAAACAGCCGGTAAAGGCAAATCGGGTATAAATATTCCGGGTATCAATATTCAAGGTCACCACAGGAGCGTAAAAAAGGAGATAATTATTAAACATGATACTAATGATACAAACAAAGGCGCTGCGGTAACCAAAGTTGATTCTGCAGGAAATGACAAGCCGGAAAATGCGAATGATGAGGATACCGATATGCTGGAAATAAATGGCGGAAATTCTTCGGACAATGTAGCCATATATTTTGCCCTGATAGGAATAGGCGGTGGTTTGGGCCTTTTCTTCTCGTACCGTATAGAAAAGAAGGAGTGGCTGGATAAAAAGGGAGTAGCATAGAAGGGGCGGTAAAATGATAGCAAAAAGGCGCCTCCAATATCGGGTGGCCCTTTTTGGTATCAGGCTTTATTTGGTTTTGGATTAATGGCTTTCTACTTTTACACCTCCAATGTTACCTTAAGTATCATTGGGCATACAATTTGAGAACTTTAATTCTGAATATATCAAAGCTTTGCAACACAGAAACTCCATCTGAATCAGCAGCCCGCCGTAGCGGTATCGCTATGACTCATTTGCCTTGTTTAGATAATGCCTGGCTACTTATCGAAAACCGAATCATTCATAGCTTTGGCCTGATGTCTGATTTACCTGAGATGCATGCGGATGAAACCATAGATGCAACCGGGCGATTGGTACTTCCGGCATGGGTGGATAGCCATACCCATCTCGTTTTTGCTGCCCCACGCGATGGCGAATTTGTGGACCGGATAAAGGGTGTTTCCTATGAAGAAATAGCCCGCAAAGGTGGTGGCATTCTGAATTCGGCTAAGCGGCTGAATGATATGGACGAGAGTGAACTTTACGACCAAAGCCTTGCACGTCTTAATGCCGTTATGGCCACAGGTACCGGCGCTATCGAGATCAAAAGCGGCTATGGACTGTGTCTGGAAGGAGAGCTGAAAATGCTGCGGGTTATCCGGAAATTAAGGGAAAACGCGCCCATCCCCATTAAAGCCACATTTCTGGCTGCCCATGCTTACCCTGTTGAATATAAACAGGACAAGGAAGGCTATATAAATCTCATTATTGATGAGATGCTGCCCCGTGTGGCCTCTGAGGGCCTGGCCGACTATATGGATGTTTTCTGCGAAGAGGGTTTCTTTGATGTTCCTGATACCGAGCGCCTGCTGGATGCTGCTGCCAAATTTGGACTTCGTCCTAAAATTCATGCCAATCAGCTACAGTATTCCGGCGGGGTACAGGTAGGAGTATTGCACAGGGCGTTAAGTGTCGATCATCTGGAGTGTGTGGGATATGCCGAAATCCTAGCTCTATTAGGCTCTACAACTATTCCGACCTTATTGCCCGGCGCCGCCTTTTTCCTGGGTATGCACTACCAGCCTGCCCGCAAAATGATTGATGCCGGACTTCCGGTTTGCCTGGCCTCTGACTACAATCCCGGCTCTTGCCCCAGCGGCAATATATCATTATTACTAACCATTGCCTGCACCCAGCTAAGGATGACCCCCGAAGAGGCTGTAAATGCAGTAACCATAAACGGGGCTGCAGCATTAGGACTGCACAATGAATTGGGGACGATAAAAGCCGGTAAAAAGGCTAATCTTATCCTTACCCGAAAGATACCTTCGCTGGCCTATATTCCATATGATTATGGCAACAACAATATAGAAAGGCTGATCGTCTAAATCAGGATATACAGGTTACTGATATATTTTCTTCAGAAACTCTTCAGTGGTATAGTTTCCGGATATATAGATTTCGCGGTTTTCTTTCAGCACAAATTCGTTAAGCCCTGCATGCGTTTTGTTTTCCGGGTTCCAGTCCCAGGTATAGCCATAGCCGGTAAACGGATACTTGCTCAATAACACAGAAGCGCTGAATGAACCGGATGAATAACCCAGGAAGCTCTTTATATAGCTGCTATCCAGGTTGGCAAGCAGGCCGCCAAGATTAAGGCTGGAATCAATTCCGGGACGGAACATATCTTCTTTCCTTACCCAGAATTCCTCAAACTCATCGTTGGTTGAGTTGGGGGGCAGGCCAAGTAGTTGCATCAGCCGCATTCTGCCGGTAACAGGGCTGGTGAAATTTTTCCGCAGCCAGTTTTCCAGTTCTGATGCCTGCACCATGAAGAACGCATGGTTGAACAGTTCAGGCGCCGATTTATAAAATATACTGTCATTTCTCCTGTAGGCGGGTGTTTTGCCTTCCTCCGGTTTTGTAAACCCTTTGTTTTTCCAGGCCATCATATGCACCCATCGTTCACCATTTATAAGGGTATCTGGATAGGGGAAATTATTGAAAACGGTGAGGTGGTAGCTTTCGTTATAAAAGGCGGTTTTACATTCTGTGTAGTTCTTTGTTTTCCAACCTGTATTAATGGCCTGCGTGGCTGCTATTGCCTGCTGGTAATAGAATACCTGCTGCAGGTTCCATATGGCTCCGTTATCCAGTTCACCTGAATCAGTGATGCTGATCAGATTACTGTTTACAAAGGTCTTAAATTCCTTAGGGGCAAACAAGGTATAGTCAAGGGAGGTGTATAGTTTATTCAATAACCTCAGAGAGGCCGGAGTCATTACATAGTCCTCGCCATAGGTCAGCTTTCTGTTTTGCTGCATAATATCCAGGCACATGGCACGGTTGAAATACCCGGCGGGCGTTATTTGTGTGCCGTAGTTTTTAAACATGACCATAGCTTGCTTCACATCGGCATCGGTTTTGTTGTAGCCTATTACCACCGGGGCCAGCACATCCAGTTCAACACTTTCTACCCCCTGACTTTGCGAGCTCAGCGTATTTATCTCTACATGTATGCGGTCTTTGCTCAGCGGGTGCAGCAGCAGCAGTGCATTATCACCTTCTACCAGGCTCTGAAATGTCTGGTGGCTGAGTTTGTTATTTATTTTCACCACAACGTCGGCCGGACTAAGCACCTGGTTATAGGCAGGTTGACTGGCCCCGGCAGCCCCATTAGGTTCCATCCTGAAGTAGTCTATCCCAACTCCTCCGAGCACAGGCTGTATTGATGGAGTAACCTTAACAGTAGGCTGGGGTAGTATGGCTACCCGCATCAATTGCGCAGCAGCAGGATACACCAACACTGTAAGGCAAAGTAATAAAATGATTTTTCCTGTATTCTTCATTGATTAGTTGAGATAAGCCCGGCGAAAATAAAATAAATAATCGTCTGTTTCGCCTTTACCCGGCTATCATTAGGTTGTATTTTGTTGGCTGTGTTTTCCCATCCATTAACTCGCTATTTTAGCAATCGGTTTTTTTCTGTTTCTTACCCAATATAAGTACAAATATGGTAGGAGTGTGAGGGAAATGCGACATCAGGTTCAACTATTTTGATCGATAGGGGGAAAAATACCCCCCTAAAATACGGGAAAAATACCCTTGTGTGCATAAAATTCTAATTGTACCTTTATTGTTATTTGTTGCTTAGCAATGTCAATGTTTTCATATAAATTAATCTTTTTTACTTGATTGTTTAAACTTTTATTATGCCAACAGAAGTAGATAAAATATTAGCACAAGTTAGTGAATTGGAAAAAATGTGTAAGGATAATGATATCATTTCTTTGCTTAAAGAAAAAGTACTTAAACGGTTGAATAATTCAACTTTGTATCAGAGCGCAGGAAAGGCCTGGGCTAATATCAGAAATTTTGATAAGGCTATTGCGTTATATGATCAGGCAATTATTCTGGATCCAACAAGTGCAACAGCATATTCCAAAAGAGCCAGAAGTTATAATGATAAAGGATTAAAAGATAAAGCATGGCAGGATATTCAAAAGGCATTTGAGCTTGATAATAACAATACAATTGTTTTTTTATGTAGAGGAAGTATTCTGAATTCAGAAATGAAATACAAGGAGGCAATAGAAGATTATTCAAAGGCTATATCAATTAAACCAGATAATTATATTGCGTATAATAATAGAGGAAACACACTTAATAACCTTGAAAAATTTGATGCGGCTTTGACTGACTTCAATCAGGCCATTGCAATAAATTCTAATTACATATATGCATACTATAATAGAGGGAATGCTTTTCTAGGATTGAAAATGTATAATGAAGCTCTGTCTGACTATAACCAAACTATTGAACATATACCTGATTTTGTAAATGCTTACAACAATAGAGGAATCACATGGGCAAACTTAGGAAATAAAAAAAAAGCTATTAGAGATTACAAATTTGCAATAAATAAAGATCCTAATTACAATTATCCATATCGAAATCGAGCAGCAATTCTATATAATGATGGCAAATATACGGAAGCGTTAAAGGACTTTAAAAAAGCCTTGGAAATTGACCCTAATGATAAAGATTCAAAATATTGGGTGGATTTGATAAATGCTAAAGAAGGTAATGTTATTGAATTGCCTGATAAAGCGGCTGATAAAAATATTTATCTTTTTAAAAGTCTGCTTGATGGATTACCTGAGGAACGTGATATCATGAAGCTAGCAGTAGAAATAACAGAAGAAAGCATAGAAAAAATTCAAAAATATGCATTTAATCACAAGGTTGTAAAAGTGGCACATTATACTCGGTTAAAAGTAGCCGATATTTTAATTAGTGAAGCCAACCCGCATCTAATATACTGTAATGCTATTTATATGAATGATCCAGAAGAAGGAGAGGTTTTGTTGAACTATCTTGATGGAACAATTAAAAAAGCTTATGAATCTGGAAAGCAGGGAGAGGATAGCAATATCTACTTGGGTAGTTTTCTCGATGCGCAAGAACACAAGGATGAATTGGTGATGTGGCGAACTTATGGTAAGGATGAGCTGGGAACTGAAGCTGCCGGTTGTAGTATTATCATTAACACTAGTTTTTTCGATAAACACAGGCACAGGCTCAATAGCAGTTTAACGAGTTCGATCAGTGGGTCTGTGAAATATAGTGAATCAGATGAAAAGGTTATAAATCAATCGGAGCAACCATTATATAGAGTACTGTATTACGACAAGATCAAAAATGTATTTACTAATCACGACCAGTTAGGAGAATTACAAGCACTTGTAAAAGATTTAGAAATCAGGTTAACGAAACTCATTACGATGAAAGAAAATAAAAATGGAAATGAAACAGATAAGGATAAGGCAATTAATAAAATTGTATATCATATACTTTCAGAGATACGGTATCTGTTTAAATCGGCCGATTATGCGTTCGAAAATGAATACCGCATAATACAATATGCTACTAATCCAGATATTATTAAAGTAGATGCCTTATCAACGCCTAAACGGTTATATATTGAGTCGAATAAGGAAGTGCTACCCCATATCGATGAAATTATTTTAGGCGCTAAAGTCATTCATCCGGAAAGATGGATTTATATGGATTTTATTATGAAAAATAATAATAAAATTCCTGACAAAAAGAAAAAACTCAATAAGTCTATGTGTAAGTTTCAGTAGTTATTATTAGGAATTAGCAGGTAGGCAGAATTATTCAAGTATAGGCAGTTTTATACAAACATATTTGTATAGCTTGGCCCTGATAATAAGTTATAAAGGAGCAGGTACTTATAACAATCAATTCCTGAGAATATCTCTTGAGATTACCAGTTTCTGGATCTCGGAGGTTCCTTCGCCAATTGTGCATAGTTTGCTGTCACGGTAGTATTTCTCTACAGGGAAATCTTTGGTGTAGCCATAACCTCCAAAAATCTGAACGGCATCGGTGGAAATACGCACTGCTGCTTCGGATGCATAGTACTTGGCCATAGCCGATTCCTTGGTCATTTGCATGCCGCGGTTCTTTAGGTCGGCAGCCTGAAGAATGAGCAGTTCTGATGCTTCAATCTGGGTAGCCATATCAGCCAGTTTGAAGGCAATAGCCTGAAAATTGGAGATCGGCTGATCGAACTGGTGGCGTTCTTTTGAGTATTTCAGGGAAGCTTCATAAGCGCCTTTAGCAATACCTAAAGCTAATGCGGCAATAGAAATACGGCCACCATCCAGGATCTTCATTGCCTGGTAGAAGCCATTGCCAACCGGTCCCATTCTCTGCGCATCGGAAACACGGCAGTTGTCGAAAACGAGTTCAGCAGTTTCGCTGGCACGCATGCCCAGCTTATTTTCTTTTTTACCGGCTTTAAAACCCGGTGTGCCACGCTCAATAATAAAGGATGTAATATTGTTTTTGGAACGACGTTCGCCGGTGCGTGCCAACACTACTGCAACATTGCCGCTGATGCCATGAGTGATCCAGTTTTTGGTGCCGTTTATAACCCATTCATCGCCATCTTTTACAGCGGTGCAATTCATATTGCCTGAGTCGCTGCCTGTATTGGCTTCGGTAAGTCCCCATGCGCCGATCCACTCGCCAGAGGCAAGTTTTGGCAGGTATTTTCTTTTTTGATCTTCGTTGCCAAAGTACATGATATGGCCGGTGCAAAGCGAGTTGTGCGCAGCTACCGAAAGTCCGATAGAACCACAAACCTTGGCGATCTCACTAACGACCGTAACATATTCGAAATAGGACAATCCGGAACCTCCATATTCAGTAGGTACGAGTACACCCATGAGGCCTAATTCGCCTAATTTGTGGAAAAGGTCAACAGGAAATTTCTGGGATTCATCCCATTCCATCATATTGGGACGGATATGTTTGTTGGAGAAATCGCGAATCATCTCTGCAATTGAGCTCTGGGCTTCGGTATTACTGAAATTCATATTGTAATATGTGCTGGTTAAGAAGCCGCAATTTTACGACATTTTTTTGAAGTCAACTACATAGTTTAAATATTAAGTATGCTAAAGGGGCGAAATGCAAGATGGGAAACAGGGATAAAAATCCGGCAATTATTTAACAGCCGGTGATAACTTATTATTATTATTACTGATGACCAGGTTTTTGTACAGGATTTTCAATTCCTTATTTGAAATACCAGCAATAGACTGCAATCGCTCCATGTTGGAAAAAGGCCCATGGGTATAGCGGAAGGATACGATTTTGCCGGCAGTTGCAGTTGATATGCCATTTATGCGGGAAAGTGTAAATGAATCGATAGTATTGATGTCAAGCTGCTCATAAATAACAGGCAGGGCGACCTCTGATTTATTGGATTTTATAGGTTCGGGATAGGATGTGGTATCTGGCGGTGTACTATCATCTTTTGGTTGTATCTGCTTTGCTTTTTCCCATTCGGCTGATAAATGAAGGTCGTTTTCTTTAGGTATTTCTTTGTGTTTCCGGAAGTTCAGTGAGGCCCAAACGGCTATTAGAATAACAACCAGGAGGCAAAGACTAATGAACCCAATACGCTCGGTGCGGGTGAAGGAGAAGTAGGATTTGAGCTTTTTATTCATGAGCTATTTGCAAAATAAAAATTTTTATAGAATTCGGTTAGTAATTTTATTGGAATTTACTTTGCAACATGTACACCAAACAGGATGAGCAGCGCTTGTATGAGCAGGCAAAACAATTATTGAGCAGCAATGTAGCAGATGCAGGCAGGCAGGCAGACCAGTTGCGGGAGGTGATTAATTATGCTGACTGGAAATATTATGTGCAAAGTGATCCGGCTTTGTCGGATTTTGAGTACGATAGCCTTTTTAAACAATTAAAACATCTGGAGGACAAATATCCGGAACTGGTAACAGCAGATTCGCCTACGCAACGTGTGGCCAAGGGATTGAGTGAGCGGTTTCCGACGGTGAGCCACCTGGTGCCCATGCTGAGCCTGGATAACACCTATAATGCGGAAGACCTGACAGACTGGGACAGAAGGTGCAGGGAACTGGCTGGTACAGACACTATAGAGTATTGTGTAGAACCCAAGTATGATGGCGCAAGTATCTCTATAATATATGATAACGGGCATCTGAGCAGGGGAGCTACGCGTGGCGATGGTGTGATGGGTGAGGATGTGACCGCGAATATAAGGCAGATAAAGGCGATACCCTTATCGGCCGAACTGGTAAAGCAGGGGATCAGCCAGATAGAAATAAGGGGTGAGATAGTGATTCATAAAAGTGTATTTGAAGCAATCAATAAACAGCGTGTGGCAGAAGGGCAATCGCCACTGGCTAACCCAAGGAATGCAGCATCGGGAACGCTGCGTATACTGGACCCGGCGGAAGTAAAGAAGCGGGGACTTAATGCCATACTGTATCATATTAGTGATTATACACTTAATGATGGAGCGCAAAGACCGGAAGGACTGAATACGCATTATGGATCGCTGCAATGGCTGTACAGCCTCGGATTTCCGACACCTGCTAAAGAGATGAAACGCTTCAGCCATATTGAGGATGTAATAAAATACTGTTCGGAATTTGAGGAGATACGAGATACGCTGGCATTTGAGGTGGATGGACTGGTGATCAAAGTAAATGAATTTGCCTTGCAGGATAAGATGGGTATGACGAGCCACCATCCGAGGTGGGCAGTAGCTTATAAATTCAAGGCCAGGCAGGCAACGAGTAAGTTGCGCAGGGTAGAGTTTCAGGTGGGGCGGGTGGGTACGATAACGCCGGTAGCCAAAATAGATCCGGTACATATAGGTGGGGTAACGGTAACATCAGTGTCGCTGTTTAATGAAGATGTAGTGAGAGAAAAGGATCTGAGAATAGGGGATACTGTACTGGTGGAGCGGGCAGGAGATGTGATTCCTTATATTGTGAAACCTCTTACTGAATTGAGGAATGGTGAAGAAGAACCCATAGTATTTCCAAAAACCTGCCCGGCATGTAACAGCGAACTGGAAAAGCAACAGGATGAGGCGGCATGGAGATGCATTAATATAAACTGCCCGGTGCAGGTGGTGGAGCGGATGATCCACTTTGCCAGCAAGGATGCCATGGATATAAGGAGTATGGGCAATGCCAATGTGCAGAAGTTTTTTGAAGATAAGATATTACTGGATATACCGGGTATGTACCATATAGATTGGGACCGGGTGCAGCAATTGGGTGGATTTGGTGAGAAGTCGGTAACTAATCTGAAACAATCTATAGAGCAATCGAAGGTGCAACCACTGAACCGGCTGATATTTGGATTGGGTATCAGGCATATAGGCGAGACTACCGCAAAGACACTTGCCTCCGCGGTTTCTGATATTACAGAGTTTTATAGTTGGGATATAGAAAAACTATCGATGCTTGAGGATATTGGGCCAAAGGTTGCGACATCGGTAGTTGATTTTTTTGCAAGGCCGGAGAACAGGGCCATGATAGAAAAACTGGCAGCATCGGGGGTGAATCTGAAAAACGAGCATAAGGGGCAGATGAAAACAGACGGAGAACTGGCAGGGAAAACATTTTTGTTTACCGGCACACTAAGCCAGTTTAAGCGAAGTGATGCTGAGGCCAGGGTAGAGGCCATGGGGGGAGCTATATTGGGAGGTGTGAGCAGTAAGCTCAATTACCTTGTTGCAGGCACCGATGCTGGCTCGAAACTGGAAAAGGCAAAAAAACTGGGGACAGTGAATATACTTACCGAGCAGGAGTTTCTGAGTCTGATTGAAGGGGCATAATAAGATAGGAGGCAGGAGTATTCAGATATGTATTTATGGATAATATTTGTATTCCTTTTTTATGATTCTAAATGAAGTAAGGAACGATGGCAAAATAAGTTCCACCATCTTACTGGTTCTATTCCATTTTTATTTCGCTGTAAAAGTCTTAAAATAATTCATTATTCGCAGATTTTACGCCTCATAAAAAAGAAATATAACTTCGCAATATGCTGAAACTTATTTCGTCAACGTTCCTAAGATAATTACTTTTGCGGTTCAAATTTATAAAATGGCATTATCGAATTATAATCACACGGCTGCTGAACGGTTTATGCGTTATGTACAGGTGGATACTCAAAGTGATCCTACGTCGAATTCGCAACCGTCTACAGAAAAACAGAAGGACCTTAGCAGGATACTGGTAGAAGAACTAAAAGCACTGGGAATTGCTGATGCCGAACTGGATGTGCATGGCTATGTGTATGCAACTATTCCGGCAACAACAGAAAAGGTGGTGCCAGTGCTTTGTTACTGCGCACATGTGGACACCGCGCCTGATTGCAGCGGTAAAGATGTGAAGCCAATATTGCACCCTAAGTACGATGGAAGTGATATTGTATTGCCTGATGATAAAAGTGTGGTAATCAGTACAAAAAATCATCCTTATCTGAAGGAAAGGATAGGTGATGATCTTATTACCGCATCGGGGAACACTTTGCTTGGAGCAGATGATAAAGCAGGTGTGGCCATTATTATGGACCTTGCCAACTACCTGATTCAGCATCCTGAAATAAAGCATGGTAAAATAAGGATTTTGTTTACACCTGATGAGGAAGTGGGACGTGGTGTTGCGGCAATAGATATGGCCAAACTTGGCGCCGATTTCGGATATACACTGGATGGTGGTGAGCGTGGACACCTGGAAGGGGAAACCTTTTCGGCTGATGCGGTGGTGGTGACTTTTAATGGATTGAGTGCGCATCCGGGATATGCAAAAGGTAAAATGGTGAATGCAATAAAAGTAGCATCGGCTTTTGTAGATAGTTTGCCAAAGAATGAGTGGTGCCCGGAGACTACCGATGGCATGCAGGGATTTGTGCATCCAACATCCATTGAAGGCGGATTGGAAAAGGCGACTGTACAGTTTATAATCAGGGATTTTGTAACTGAAGAACTTGCCAATCATGAAGAAAGATTAAAGGCATTGGTGTATAAGACAGCAGAGCAGTTCCCCGGCGTTACTACAACCTTTGTGGTAAAGGAGCAATACAGAAATATGAAGGAAGTGCTGGATAATCATCCTCAGGTTATGGATTATGCAGAGGAAGCCTATAAGTGCGCGGGAATGACTGTACAACGAAAGAGCATAAGGGGTGGAACAGATGGCTCAAGGCTATCGTTTATGGGTTTGCCTTGCCCTAATCTGTTTACAGGTGAAATGGGTATTCATTCCAAGCAGGAATATGTGAGTGTGCAGGATATGGAGAAGGCCGTTGAAACATTGGTGCACCTTGCTGGTATCTGGAGTGCATAGCGCTTAAGTTTTGGTGAGAGGTTGAGACTTGTAAATAGTAAGGTTTAGTTATTTTATTGATCATTGAAACGTTAATTGAAAATGAATCCAAATTTTAAAGCGGTATTACTTACTATTCTGACATTGTCGGTATTTACTCTGGTCATTATTGAATTGACAGGTATCAGCAGTAATTCTTTAAATGCTTTGTGGCACAAGAAGAGTGCAGAAAACAATAATAAGACAGGGCAGCCTGGTAATGTGATCAATACTGTAATTGATAGCAGAAGCCAGCAGGTAAATGCCATGCCCAAAACAACTATGAAGTTTGATGAAACCAATTTTGATTTTGGAACCATACCGGACAGTAAGGAAGTAAAGCATGTTTTTAAGTTTAGAAATACAGGTAAGAACCCATTGATGATAGCTAAGGCAGATGTGTCGTGCGGATGTACTGTTCCTTCGTTTTCGAAGGAGCCGATTGCGCCGGGCGCAGAGGGGGAAATAACTGTAACTTTTAACCCGAAAGGCAAGTCGGGGAAGCAGCATAAAAATGTCATAATTCATTCAAACGGAGAACTGGAAGCGGTATCGATAGGATTTGATGCTGAGGTGAAATAACAAATGGAGATTCAATATGTCGTATTATAAGAAGCTGCTGAATTATTTGTCGCTGATACGGTTTAGCCATACCGTATTTGCGCTGCCATTTGCGTTTATAGGGTTTGTTATTGCAGTTGTCAATTATCATAATGCATTTCAATGGAGCCTGTTGGTGAAAATGCTGTTATGCATGCTTTTTGCCCGCAGTGCGGCAATGGCATTTAACCGATACCTGGACAGGAGCTTTGATGCAAAAAACCCGCGAACAGCAAAAAGGGAAATACCCGCCGGTGTCATAAAACCCGGTCAGGCATTGTTTTTTACTATTGCCAATTCAGTTTTGTTTGTAGCTACAACATGGTTTATCAATGCAGCCTGTTTCTGGTTATCATTTGTAGCCTTGTTCGTTATTTTGTTTTATAGTTTTACCAAGCGGTTCACGTCATTGTGCCATATTGTTCTGGGCATCGGTTTGTCGTTATCTCCTATTGGCGCATTCCTTGCTGTTACCGGTCATTTTGCATCCTTGCCTGTATTTTTTTCACTCTCGGTTCTTACCTGGGTAGCTGGTTTTGATATCATTTATGCATTGCAGGATGAGGAATTTGACCGTGATCAGAAGTTGCATTCGATACCTGCAGCGCTGGGCGTGAAGAATTCATTGGTTGTATCCTCTTTATTACACCTGTGTTCAGCGATTTTTGTGGTTGGAGCGGGTATTAACGGGCATTTTAACTGGATCTACTGGATAGGTGCCGCGATTTATATTGGTATGCTTATCTACCAGCATACACTTGTAAAACCATCGGACCTGAGCAAGGTAAATATGGCTTTTGCCAATACCAATGGATTTGCCAGTGTGGTTTTTGCCGTATTTACCATAATCTCCATATTAATTTAGCAAATCGCAAATAATTATTTCTATTCGGCTTCCGGAAATAGAAAGAAAATACTAATTTTAATTCATCGGTTTCCTAAAATACCTAATGAATTATGAAACAATACAAAATAGTATCTGCATTGGAATATTCTGAAGTTGAAACGGAGGTTGCAAAATTACTAAATAGCGGGTGGACTCTGGCAGGCGGTATAAGTATGGTGTATAAACATGAACATGGTAAACATGGCGAACGCATACCGGGACACTTGTTATTTGCTCAGGCTTTGATGAAAGAGTAATAAGTAATTCAGACTTCGGTATTCAGATTTTCCGGAAAATTTCACGACACTATCTAAACTCAGGATGGTGTAGTACTTTGATATGTGTTTAACCCATACTTTTGCTTCCGGAGGAAATAATAAACGTTATTGTACGTTTAATATTACTCCCTGTATTTGTTTAACTATAAGCTATGTATAGAGCGAAATCCTGTTTGATAATTATTCTGATGTTCCTGTTTTGTTCAGCCAGCGGACAGATAATTACTACCATAGCAGGGAATGGAATTCTTGGGTATGATGGTGATGGAGGCGCTGCAACGCTGGCCAAAATGTTTGACCCGGAAAGGGCCAGGACAGATGGAGCCGGAAATATTTATATTGCAGATAACGGCAATTCGCGGATCAGGAAGGTAAATTCTTCAGGGGTTATTTCAACCTTTGCGGGTAATGGCATCGTTGCTCATAGCGGCGATGGCGGTCTGGCGGTAAATGCGGGTATCTCTTTTCCTTATAGTGTGGCTACCGACCAACATGGCAATGTTTATATAGCTGAGGATGTGACATTCAGTGGGTTGGGTACTGGCGGAGCCTATGTCAGGAAGGTGAATTCAGCAGGTGTTATCAGTACAATTGCAGGCAACGGCACTACAGGCTATAGTGGGGATGGTGGACCGGCTATCAATGCAGGGTTTCAGCATATATCGGATCTGGTAGTTGACCTGAACGGGAATATTTATATTGCCGATAATCTGGACAACCGGATAAGAAAAATAGATGTTACAGGAACGATCAGCACTTTTGCCGGCACAGGCATAGCTACTTTTGGCGGGGATGGCGGACATGCTGATTCTGCAGGTTTGAATCATCCGTTTGGGCTGGCAGTGGATGCCGGGGGAAATGTATATATATGCGATGTGCAGAATAGTTGTGTGAGAAAAGTTAATACATCGGGAATCATCAGTACAATTGCAGGCACAGGTACAGCGGGATATAGCGGAGACGGTGGCCAGGCTACATCGGCCAAGATGAATGAGCCGGTGGGAGTGGCAACCGATGCATCGGGCAATTTATATATCGCAGATGCCTTTCTTAAAAACATTAGAAAAGTGAGTACTACCGGAATCATTAGTACACTGGCCGGTAATGGTTCTATTGGTTATAGCGGTGATGGCGGCCCTGCAAAGGAATGTGAGTTTGCAGCGCCTTATGGAGTTTTTGCCGATGCTGCCGGTAATGTATATATTGCAGATGTAGGCAATAATGTAATCAGGTATATCTCAGCTTATTATAACGGTATTGGTGGGCCTGTTCAGGGGCAACAACAGAGTGATGATATCAAAATATGGCCTCAACCTAATAATGGTAATTTTGATGTTTTTGTGTCATCGGTGATTAGTAAACAAGTAAAAATAGATATAACCAATTCTCTGGGTCAGTTGGTGACCGAACTTTCTACTTCAACCAATAAGCAAGTGCCATTAAGTTTGCAGGTGTCGCAAGGAATGTATTTTATGACTATTACCACAGACCTGGGGTGTAAGACAATAAGGATTGAGGTAAATAGCTTCTGAACGAAGAAAATAACTCCCACCATCTTACTCGTTCTATTACCTCGTTCATAATCATTTTTATTTGCCTCGGTGCGTTCCATTTTTATTTCGTTGCTAAAGTCTTTATCCCGAAAGCTTTCGAGACACAGATAGAGCTGCGCTCGCGCCCTTGCGGGCATGCCTCATAAAACAGGCCTTCGCTAAAGATATGGCAGTTAATAACATGCCTTCGCTGAAGCTACGGCAGTTAATAAAAGAAATATTACTTCGCAATATGGTGGAACTTATTTCATCAACGTTCCTAAAATAGTTTAGATATAATTATTTATATGTGAATTCCGGGAATAAGATAATTATATTTGGTTTTCTGAAAATTATACTGATGAAAAGAATAACGGTTTTGATGATGATTATTGCCTTATCGGCTATCGGCATGAGTGAAAGTTTTGCCCAGGTCAAACCCACAGATAAGGTTGCCAATATAAAGGAAAAGGGGAGTAATGTATTGTTTACGATTTCATCTTCCCGACCATTCATTTTTGGAAATAACCGGTATGTGCTGTATATAGGGAAGAAGGACTTTTCGCAATATGAGCAATCAAAAAAGAACGGCAAGGGGCTTATTACTTTTTATATTCCATCTACTGAATTTAAGAGCCTGAAAGACGGGGTTGAGATGTATCTTAATTATGGCGCCATAGATGTGGAAGAACAGGATATGGATGCTCTTGCGAAGCAAAGTCGTAAATGCTGGTCGCTGGGTAAATTGAATAAATCTATTTTAGGAAAATAGCTATTGGGGACATTTTAGAAGTTAGGTTGTGCAATTAATAATAACCGGTTTGAAAATGAAATACAGGATGAAAAATTTAATTGGATGCATATACCTGCTTATATTTCTATGTGCAGGTTTGCCAATTCTTGCCCAGACTACTCCGGATCCGGGAACAATGGGGACACATACGGTAATAAAGGCTGAATATGACCTTGGCGACAATGCATATACACCTCCGGCGGCAGCAATGTTTCCGGTAAATATGGAAGTGCGCGGGTCAGTGCATTATCCCTCGGATCTGTCATCCGGGCCATTTCCGGTATTGTTGTGGCTGCATGGCCGTCATGAGACCTGTTATCAGACCAGTAATCCCAACAATACATCATCCGTATGGCCTTGCCCATCAGGTTGGCAATCCATAACCAGTTATGCCGGGTATGATTATGCGGCAAGAACAATGGCAAGTCATGGTTATATAGTAATATCGATTTCGGCCAATGCCATAAATGCCACTGATGGATCATTGTCTGATGCGGGAATGAATGCAAGAGGTGTGCTGGTGCAACATCATCTTGATCTTTGGAATACATGGAATACAACAGGTGGCGCACCATTCGGAACAACATTTGTCGGGAAGCTGAACATGAAAAATATTGGCACTATGGGCCACTCAAGAGGTGGCGAGGGTGTTATTTTTAATTACCAGTATAATAAATCTTTAGGTAGCCCATACGGAATTAAGGCTATTCTTACGCTGGCTCCTGTGGATTTTTACCGGCATATTGTGAATGGGGTTCCCTTGTTGAATATTGCTCCTTATTGCGATGGGGATGTTCATGACCTGCAGGGCGTGCATTTTTATGATGATGTAAGGTATAATGACACAACGGATATAATGCCTAAGCACAATATACTTGTGATGGGCGCTAATCATAATTACTTTAATACGGTATGGACGGATGGCTCGTATATAGCAGGAGGTGGTGACGACTGGCTATATACAGGCAATGCCACTGATATATATTGCGGAGACAGTTCCGTACCGGCCGGCCGGCTGGATACAACAAAGCAGAAGGCAGTGTACAATGCCTATGCAGCAGCATTTTACAGATTGTATATAGGCAATGAAACCGCATTTGCACCTATACTTGAAGTTAATGATATAGTGCCGCCTGCATCATCGTTGGTTGATTCGTCAAGAATATTTGTATCGTATCATGCTGGAAAAAAAGACCGGCTGGATGTAAATACAACCGATACAGTATCTGACCTGACCAATAATACTTTGTTGGGGGCAGTAACAACTATGTCATTGACTGCGCCCGAAATTTGTGGTGGAGGTTTGGCGCAACCAGCATGTGATGCCGGGCTAAGTACTCCTCAAAAACCACATAGAGGCAGTACAACCAATAAAGGTCTCGGGCAAATGAAACTTACCTGGGCCGATACTACTGGTGGCTACCAAAATGATATTCCGCAGGCGTACCAGAATTTCACTTCTTACAAAAATCTCACCTTCAGGGCTAGTGTCAATTTCAGTGAAACAGGACCAGGGCCAGATCTTAATTTTAGTGTAAAATTTACAGATTCGGCAGGGGTAAGCAGCAGCCAGGTAGTAGGTAATTTTACTCATACCTTATTTTATCAGCCGGGCACTACTTCAGGAGACCTGCCCAAGGTGGTGTTTAACACAATACACCTGCCATTGAGTGGTTTTAATGGTGTAAATATGGCCAAAATCAGGAAAATAAAATTCGTGTTTAATAAATCAACCCATGGGGCTATCCTGATCAGCGATCTGGCCTTGAACAATCCTGTATGTGGCAATCTGAATGCTGTATTTACTGATAGTATTGGCAAAAGATACAAAGTTTACTTTACCAATAAATCTGTCTACAGCAGCACTGATTCTGTGAAATATTTGTGGAATTTCGGGGATCCGGCTTCCGGAACTCAGGATACATCTACATTGAAGAATCCGACACATACTTTCACAACCCATGCCAGTTATACCCCCTGTCTTTATATCGCTGACTATCGCAAAAACGGGCTGGTTTGCAGGGATACCATTTGCACAACCATCGTACTTGCCAATGATGCTGTGCCCCAACTGGAACAGAATGAAATAACTCTTTATCCCAATCCGGCCAGAGACTATATTATCATACATGGTACTGAAAAGACCGATGTGGTTACGCTGGTAAATCTTTATGGTCAGGTTATATTATCAGCTCCCATCAATGATCCGAAGGTGGCCTTGCCTCAGAATATAGCCCCCGGAGTTTATACAGCAGTTATTACAACACAGTGGGGCAGAGTTGTAAAAAAAATCGTGATTGAGCGTTAATCACGCAGTGTGGTTTTTAATTATGACTTTTTCTTTCAGAGCTTATTTTATATTTTTATGAAATCAAGTAATGAAAACTATAGCTATCGTCAATATGCAAGACTATAATCCGGGGTTACATATTTTGTCTACATTTTCAGCAGGGGAAGATCAACTTACGAATGCTGATTTGTGCAGGAGGAATTTTGATGAGCTCATATCAGAATTGTCGTTGCAAAAGGTAGGGGAGGTTTATCATTCATTTGAGGAAGGTGGGTATACTGCAGTAGTTTGTTTAACTGAATCGCATGTATCAATACATACCTGGCCTGAGCATAAATTAGCAACTTTTGATGTGTTTCTATCCAACTTTGAGAAAGATAATTCGGAGAAGGTTAGAGCGTTTTTTAACAGGACGATTGCGCTTTTTAATGGAACAGTAATTTCGAAACAAGAAATTTTCAGGTAAATGGCTGAAGAAAGTATATATGCTACAAGTTGGTCAACTGCAATAACAACCTGTCCTCAATGTAACAGTCCATTGAGCTATTATGACCGCCGCAAAAGCGCTTTTTTCGGATGTCCGAATTGCGGAACCTATTTTGAGAAAGGTAGTGAAGGGGCAAGGGTTATACGCACCTTTATGGATGAAGAGCGGGATAAGCCGGCCTTTCCATTAGGTACCAGGGGTATTGTAGATGGAAAGGAATATATACTGGTTGGGTTCATTGGCAAAAAAGAGGATCAGGATGATGTGTACTGGTGTGAATATGCATTCTATTCTCCGGGGGAAGAGTATTACCTGATGCTGGCTGAGTATAACGGACACTGGATGCTTATCAGAAGATCTTATAACCAGGATTTTGAATACAGATCTTCCTTTTCCGGAAGAGATTCGGTATTTGATAATGGTATTAATTATGAACTATATCTAACTTATAAGTTTATAGTGGTGGCTGCCGAAGGTGAGTTTGACTGGGATATAGTAAGTGATGAGGAACTGGTTACCTATGAATATGTGAACGCGCCAAGCATTTTAGTAAATGAAAAAAGGGATGATACGGATAGTTGGTTCAGGGCACTGTATGTTTCACCTAAAAAGATCATGCAGCTTTTTGAGGTTCAGCCAGAGTGGTTTACAGCGAGATCCGGGTCAGCATATTTTAATCCGGGAAAATTCTATCCAAGGTGGAAACCATTAGTGAAATTTACAGGAATCCTTATTGGGTTAATGATATTGTTAAACCTATTCCTGTTTGTAGCCAAACCAGGCAGACAGGTATTTGAAGGTAATTTTAATTGTGAGAAAGACACGATGGCATGGGGGAACAGTAAACCGATAATTACGCCTTCGTTTAAGATTACAGGGTTGGGGCCAGTGTATTTAACAATGAAGTCAAATACACTGGTTAATAACTGGATAGAATTACCATTAGTAATGGTGAATGAGGATAATGGCAAGGTTTATGAAGTAAATAAAGTGCTGGAATATTATCATGGATATGATGATGGGGAAAGCTGGAGTGAAGGAAGCGGTGAGCAGAATGCTAAGTTATCAAAAGTGCCGATGGGAAACTATCATCTGAATATTTACCCTTATACCGAACAAATGCCAAGCGCAGGGGATGGAGTTCCGCCTCCGGATTTTTATATTTCAGTTAAGCAGAATGAATTTCTTACACTCAATTTCTGGCTCATGTTCATCCTGATTATTACCTATCCTTTTATACAGTTGATCAGGAAATGGAGTTTTGAGAACAGTAAGTGGTTTGATAAAGAATACGGAACATTAAACAAGGAATAACAAGAATTATGCTACAAGGATTAAAAAATATCAGGTATTACATTTTGTGTTTGCTGGCAGCCTTTGGTTTTTATTCCTATGGATCTATTTCAGGGATATGGCTATTCGGGGATGATAACCAGAATAGGGATGGCCATACTATAAATACTACCGGCACCGGACATTTTGGAGGTCACGGCTATTACTTTCATAAATAGCCTCTGCTTTATAAAATGGAAAAAACAAAAAGCCAGCCAACAAACAGGGTAGGAATATTATCTCACCTGCTGTTATTATTGTCTGTATTTGTTATTGCTACCTGCGGGCTTATTTACGAGCTTATTGCAGGCACACTGGCCAGTTACCTGCTGGGAGATTCAATTACTCAGTTTTCAACAATTATAGGTACCTACCTTTTTGCCATGGGTATAGGGTCCTGGTTTTCGAAATACCTGGACGGAGATCTGCTGAGATGGTTTATCCGGATTGAGATATTGGTGGGCATAGTAGGTGGGTGCAGCGCCCCGATTCTGTTTGCCATTTTTGAACACGTCGCTTCCTTCAGGCTTGTACTGTACACATTTGTAGGCATGACGGGAATATTGGTGGGTCTGGAGATTCCTTTGCTGATGCGTATTCTGAAAAACAATTTTGTTTTTAAAGACCTTGTTTCCAATATATTTACCTTCGACTACATTGGCGGGCTTCTGGCATCATTGATCTTTCCGCTTGTGCTGGTTCCTTATCTTGGCCTTATCAGAACATCCTTGTTTTTTGGATTGTTGAACATTTTTGTTGCGCTGTTATTGTTATTCAGGTTTAAGGAAGCGCGGCAATACCGAAACCGGTTTATTGTAATTATCAGCTTAAGTGTAATCGTTTTTCTTGTAGCATTTGCCTATGCCGAAAAAATAATGGCTTACTCTGAAAGTATGACCTTTCAGGATAAAGTAATTTACAGTAAGAGTACCCAATACCAGCGGATAGTAATAACGAAAAACAACAGGGAGTTGCGATTGTTTCTCAATGGCAATCTGCAATTCAGTTCGGCTGATGAATACCGGTATCATGAGGCATTGATACATCCTGCCATGCAGGCCTTACCCAATGCAAAGAATGTAATGGTATTGGGTGGGGGAGACGGGCTGGCTGTAAGAGAACTACTTAAGTACCCTCAACTGCAATCAATAAAGTTGATAGACCTGGATCCCGGTATGACCCGGTTGTTTCAGAAAAATGAAATGCTTACTCAGTTGAATAAACATGCTCTTAATGATAAAAAGGTTCAGGTTATTAATACAGATGCTTATAATTTTGTGCGCACAGACAGTAACAAATACCAGCTTATTATTATTGATTTTCCTGATCCCGCCAATTATTCGGTGGGTAAATTGTACACCAATTCATTTTACAAAGAGATATACCGGATTTTAGCGGATGATGGTATTGTAGTGGTTCAGTCGACATCGCCATATATAGGCCGGCGGTCTTTCTGGTGTATAGATCATACCATAGCATCTGTAGGTTTTCTGACTATGCCTTACCATACCTATGTACCATCATTCGGGGAATGGGGTTATGTTATGGCTACCAAGAACCATAGCTGGAAAAATGACGGAACGTTTGCGGCAGGACTGCGTTATGTGAATGCTGCAACTATCCGGGATATGATGTTCTTTCCGCCCGATATGGCAGAGGTGCCTACGGAGATCAACAGGCTGAATAACCAGGTATTGGTGCACTACTTTGAAAATGACTGGGGCCCCTATGCACACTGATCCAAAATATAACCGTAGAATTTTCTTTAAGCAGTTGCTTGCCGGGTCTGCTTTGCTTACAGCAGGAATGCAAACATCATGCAAGAATAAAAATCCATTAGGGCATATAACCGGAGGGATCGTTGGCGCCAATTCGAAAGCCGGTCATCTGTTGCGAAATATTGATGCATTGCCGAAACCTTCCAGGCAAATAAATGCTGATGTACTTATTATAGGTAGTGGTATTTCGGGTTTATCGGCAAAGCGATGGCTGCATCAATCACGAATTAAGAATGTGATGCTTATTGAGATGGATGACCATTTCGGGGGTAATGCCCATCATGGTAAGAATGCGGTTTCTGCCTATCCATGGGGAGCACATTATATACCTGTGCCAGACAGCAGGAACCGGGAGTTGATCGATTTTCTGAAGGAGACAGGAGTTATAACCGGGTTTGATGATACGGGAGTGCCTGTGTATAATGAATACTATCTCTGTATGGATCCGGAGGAGCGCTTGTTCATAAATGGTATGTGGCAGGATGGTATTGTGCCTGAGGCCGGAGTACCTGCGGCAGACAAAGAACAATACAGAAGGTTTGCATCCATGATCAATGAATTTAAGATTGCTGTCGGGACGGATGGGAAGGATGCATTTGCCATACCCTTGGACCATTCATCAGCAGATGAGCAATATAGAAAACTGGATAAAATTACCTTCGGGCAGTATGTAAGAGATCTGGGGTTTACATCGAAAAGTCTGCTTTGGTATCTTGAGTATGGATGTAAAGATGATTATGGATGTAACCTGGAAACAACTTCGGCATGGGCGGGGATACATTATTTTGCATCAAGAAAAGGGAGGGGGAGTAATACCGGCGCTGCAGGCGTGCTGACATGGCCTGAGGGTAATGGTTTCCTGATGGAAAACCTGAAAAAGCAATCGGACAACGGTGATATTTTTTCATCGCAACTGGCATATAAAATTCAGGAGCACGAATCGGGAACTGAGGTATATGTTTATGATGTTAACCGAAAAGAAAGTTATACTGTATTGGCTAAAAAAGTACTGATGGCATCGCCGCAATATGTGAACAAGCATCTGCTTGGCGGGCTGGGATCTGCAATAAGAGAAAAGGCAGTTGCTGATTTTCATTACGCCCCATGGGTTATTGCCAATATAACATTAAGTAAGATGCCCCGGCAAAGGGGTTTCCCGTTGTGCTGGGATAATGTGATATATGGAACTGCTTCGGTAGGGTATGTGGATGCCAATCACCAGGGGCTTGTGAACAGTATAAAAAGGGTTATAACCTTTTATCTGCCACTTGTAAATGAGCAGCCTGATGTTGCCAGACGCAAAGCACTGGCAACAAAATATGAACACTGGCTGGAAATAATAACTGCAGAACTGGAGCATGCACATCCTGGTATTACAGAGTGTATAGAGCATGCCGATGTATGGATATGGGGACATGGCATGATAGCCCCATGTCCGGGGTTTGTGTGGGGAGAAAGCAGGAGGGTAGCCGCTGCACCCATTGCCAATAAGGTGTTTTTTGCGCACTCAGATCTGTGTGGTATATCTATTTTTGAGGAAGCATTTTACCAGGGAATAAGGGCAGCCAAAGAAATTATTCAAAGTTTGTGATTACCAGGAATACAAATAAACAGCCGTGGATACGCAACGCTCCATATGAGTGTATGTTTATCCTGTTGCCTCCATTTTTAGCGCTGGCGGTGGTTGCTTTATTGCCTCAATCATCACGGTATACCAATGAAATGCCGGTAATATGGTGGTGTATACTTTTACTGTTTGTAGATGTGGCGCATGTTTACAGTACGCTGTACAATACCTATTTTGATAAAGAGCGGTTTGCTAAACATAGAAGGCTGTTCCTGCTTGTACCCATACTTTGTCTTGTGACGGGCATATGTTTACATATGGCCGGAGGAATGATCTTCTGGCGGGTATTGGCATATGTAGCTGTATTTCACTTTGTAAGACAGCATTATGGTTTTATGCGTATTTATGCCAGGATGGAACCCAAAAATAACTGGAATTCTTTGATAGATACTCTTGTTATTTATGCAGCCACGTTATACCCTTTGGTTTACTGGCATTGTACACCAGGAAGGAATTTCAACTGGTTTGTAGCCGGAGATTTTATAATGGTAAACAATGTGATTATTAAGGTGGTTGCCTTTGTAATCTATAGTCTTATTGTAGCCTGTTATGTGATAAAGGAATTGTTATGCGCATACAGAGGTAGTAATTTAAATGTGCCTAAAAACCTGCTTATTTTGGGTACATTGGTTACCTGGTATTTTGGGATTATTTATTTTAATGGAGATCTGGCATTTACTATGCTAAATGTGGTATCGCATGGAATACCGTATATGGCGCTTGTGTGGCTGGGGGTTAAGCAAAAAGGGGAAAAGAAAGGGCCAGGAAAGAGGATCTCAATTGTCTCCAGATATAGGTTCGGGTTTATGATTTTTCTAATCTCACTTTTTTTGCTCGCATATATCGAGGAGGGGTTGTGGGATGGTTTGATATGGAAGGAACATCCGGGGGTATTTATTTTATTTACATGGCTGCCACGTATTGATAATAAGATTCTTCTGTC
>CAIUZK010000149.1 GCA_903903635.1 uncultured Bacteroidota bacterium | reverse complement strand
TTAGGAACGATGAAGAAATAACTCCCACCATCTTACTCGTTCTATCCCATTTTTATTTCGTTATAAAAGTCTTTAAATAATTCATTATTCGCAGATTTTACGCCTCATAAAACATGCCTTCGCTAAAGCTATGGCAGTTAATAAAAGAAATATAACTTCGCAATATGGTGGAACTTATTTCATCAACGTTCCTTATTACTTAGCGCCTTCAAGAATTTTGATTACCTCCAGCTTATCTATACGGGTATCTTTATTAGACTTAATTACGTAGTCAGTGATCTCCCCGCTCCTGGCATAATCTAATGCTGTCTTTCCTGCATTATCCTTAAGCTTAGGATCAGCGCCTTTTTTCAATAAAAGCATAACAACATCCACCTTGGCGTTTTGGGCTGCATACATTAAAGCAGTCTCACCCGCATTAGTAACTGCATTCACATCTGCACCCTTATCTATAAGCAAGCCGCATATAGTCTTGCCGCTATAATAAGCACAGGCTACTATCAATGCTGTCCTCCCCTTAGCCGATCTTGGCTTATCGGGTGTAGCGCCATTCACTAAAAGGAAATACACCATCGGCTCATCACCCCACCGGCATGCATTCATTAATGGAGACGTCCCATTATTATCAACTGCATTAATATCCCCACCCGCCTTAATCAATTTCAACGCGGCAACGGTGTCTTTCTTATCTAAAGCGTCTTTAAGTGTTTGCGAAAAAACGCTTGTTGACAAAGCAATTAAGAACGTCGTTAAATACAATCTGTATATCATAATTCTATTTTGTTCCCGTTACTAAACAGGGTGGCCGAAAGGGCACTCTTTCGGAAAATAAGCTTTGTGCACACTTCTTTATATCCTCCTGCCATTGTATACTTTGTGTTCAACCATTGTGCCCTTTGTGTTAAAATCTAACGCAGCAATTCATACCGTATTAAGTACTAAAGTGGTTATCCTTTAGGATCCAGCGCTTTCTTAATGCGTTCTGCCACATCCTGCAAATGGTACTTGCTCATTTTATCACTTGTGCCTGGAATTGCAGCCGTTACCTGCGCCCTCAATGCCACCAGTTGAGCCCTTGCTACCGATACCACATCCGTATTTCTTGTATTAGGCATAAACGGATTCCCGTTAGACGGTTGTCCGGCAGCCTGATTTACTAAAGTACCCAAAGCATCAATGTAGGCTTTCTGCAGGTTACGACGATAACCATCAATAGGCTTTTTAGTTACCAGCTCACTCCACACACCAGCTTTTACGTCTTCCATCATTATCTCAATGGCATAAGTATTCTTATCTCCAAAGCGATTGGCCGATGTCACCAACCTGTTCAGTCTGGCCCCGGACAGCAAACTATTCAGAATATTCACCTGTATGTTCATAACCGATTCTGATGCTACCGGATTGCTTATTTTATTTAAAATACTTTTATCAAGCAGCCAGTTCGGTGTTTCAAATAACTGCTTATGCAAAAAGGCTACTGCTTCCTGCTGAATAGCCTTAGGAGTAGGCTCATAAACATCTTCACCTGCCTGTTCTACACTATGGGGCGTTTCATAAATACCACCCACATTTTTCACCACATGCCCCATATACCTGCTAAACTGGCCGGTAAGCTGTGCATACATGTCTCTCAGATTATCATACTTATCTGCCTCCTCAATGGTCCATTCCGGCAACTTAACTATTATGCGCCTGAGATTCAAAATACCATAGGCGCTGGCCTTCATACTGTTATCTCCCAGGTCTTCGGTTTGAGAGCGGGGGTCGAAAGGATTACTTTCTGTACCGAACCACAACCTTGGGTTAGCTTTCAAACTATCTATCACCCAATGGTTCACGATCTTCTGATCTTCCTTTTCATCCTTTGCAAAACTGGCTTTATAGCCCCACTGTATCGCCCATTTATCATACATACCTATGCGCGGAAACAAGCCAATCTCACTGATATTATCTTCAGGTTGTGCTACATAATTAAAGCGTGCATAATCCATAATAGAGGCGGTATGTCCATTGGCTTCTACCCATGCCTTGTTCCTCAGGTTTTCAACCGGCGTACGGCTGCTGCTGCCCATATTGTGCCGCAAACCCAGCGTATGCCCCACTTCGTGCGACGATACAAAACGGATCAGCTCACCCATCAGTTTATCATCCAGTTCCATTTTCCTTGCCCTCGGATCAACGGCCGCAGCCTGTATCATATACCAGTCATGAAGCAGTTTCATTACATTATGAAACCAGCCTATGTGGCTCTCAATGATCTCACCACTGCGCGGATCATGGACATTAGGCCCATATGCATTTTCAATATCAGATGGCAGGTAACGCATAACCGAGTATCGTGCATCCTCCAGATTGATGAATGAATCGTTATCATCCCAATCCTTTGCCATGATGGCATTCTTAAACCCGGCTTGCTCAAATGCCTTCTGCCAGTCATTTACACCCTGTATCAGGTAGGGCCGCCATTTTTTAGGCGTTGCAGGATCTATGTAATAAACTATTGGCTTTTTTGGTTCTACCAGTTCACCTTTCTTCCATTTTTCAATATCCTCATCCTTGGGCTCCAGCCTCCAGCGCACTATAAAGGTCTGGTTGTCTACCTTCTGCTGGTCATCATTAAATATGGTATATTCATCCGCAAAAAATCCCACCCTTGGGTCGTATATGCGCTTCTTCATAGGAACCTTAGGTAGCAGCACAAACGAATTATTCATTTCGAGAGTAACCGCCCCGGTAGCCCATGCGGCCGGAAGCACCTTGCTCGGGAATGATCCTGGCATGGGTGGATTTAATGGTGGATTGGAATTAAAGGTACGAACCACCCTTACCTCAGTATTGATCGGATAACTGTTTATATTGGAAATATACGTCCTGTCCGATACCTGCCCTGATAAATTGTAAATCTTCTTCGTAACATCCCCCAGGCTTATTGGCTGATTATCTCCCTTAAAGAAATCCGTCACATCAATTACCACCGAACTGGAATCCTTGCCCAAGGCTTTTATCTCAAATGCCCATGCAATCGGATTCAGGTTCGAATTGGTAACAGCCTTATAAATCTGATGGCTGGAATCAGCAACACTCACAACAGTTACCACCCTTAAGAACACATTATTGTTAGGCCCTTTTTCCCAGATCACGGTTTGGCTGTTCACCATTTCCCCTGCATAAAAACCGCCGCCGCCGGCTGTTTTATTATATCGGGTCGTAACAATCATTTCCCGCTTCATGATAGAATCCGGGATTTCAAAATACCATTTGTCATCCACCTTATGCACAGTCAGCAACCCTTTTTTAGTAACTGCCTTATCCGTGATCACCTTATCAAAAGCCTTAGGCCCTTTCTTCGAGGCCGAATCAGCAGTCTTACCGGGAGCAGCGGCCAACGATGGCGCCGGAGCAGCATCTTTCTTATGCTTATGTCTTGCAGCTACCGTTAGGGTCAGGCATAGCAAAGCCGGGACAACAATATATTTCTTCATTTAAATCCGTTTTTGAGAAAATTCAATGGCAATGTAGGAAAGCAAATTCAAATCTTAGGTATAAGCCAGCAAAAAGCACGAAAAATAAATCGCTAACCTTAAAATTCAGTTAAACCATTTTCAATGCATGCAATACCAGCACTATAAACACGTTTTTGCTTAGGGCTTGTGCAAGAATAAGTTTTACAATAGTGGCATAGTTATTTTTCTTTTATTAACTGCCATAGCTTTAGCAAAGGCATGTTTTTATCCGTCCCCGGCGTGTCTCCGCTTTTCTGCGGGAGTCTCGCTGGAGTCAGGTTACAGAAGCCGATTGAAAGCACTATGTCTCATTTTATAGTTGTGTTTTCGTGAGTTGCGCCCCAATCCTCGCTTACGCCCACAAGCCAGGCTTTGAGAGATATGGCCGTAATTTGAAAGCCCCCCCTTATAAATGGGCTTCGCTGCCGGATAAGTTCTCAGCTTTATAACAATTGGTTGGCAACAAAAGCTGACTAGTCCGGAGAATTGTATACTTACAATGAAATAATCCTTAATTTGGTTGACTAAATAAGAATTGCGCACTGTTTTGAAAATATTTTCTTGCACATTTTTTTATTGGTTTTCAAGCGATTAACTCTGTTTTGTTGCGCATTTTGAGGTGGAGTGTGCAAACCCCGAACCCCTAAAGGGGCTTTGCTGCAGGATAAATTCTCAGCTTTATAACTAATGGCGGCTTGTAGAATGTTGGCAATAGTGGTAATTTGTTTTTTCCGTCCCCAGCGAGTTGGGATAAATGGAGATACAAAGTGGAAGAAAAACTAACACATAAATTACATCTACTATATGAAATTTATTAAAACAATGCTTCTAATAGCATTACCACTTTTTTGTAATGGACAAACACCTGATTTTTGTGAATTATTAAATCAAACCCTGAATAATGCAGTATTCACTGAGCTTTTTAAAGTCGATACTTCCTATACAGGTACAATCTTGATAGTTGATAAATATAGTTATTTAAAACAATGTCATGGGATTAAAATCTATGGTCGAAATAATTCCTTTATCATTGATACAATTATGCCTGAAGCTAAACCATTATTTTACAATTGTAGGGGTATTGTAAAAGACAATGATGATTCAGAGCAGTATTTTATAGATATTAGCAACTGTGCAAATATGATTAATCTCGGTGTATATTTTAAATTTCGAAACGGGAAATGGGAAATTGACCATTTTGATTCAGCCTCAACAAATTGGTGGGAAGCTAGTAGTCCGGAAATGATAGAAGCTACTGAAAAAGCCAATAAACGTATAAAAAATATGAAGTAATTTCCATGGATTAATAAAGTTCATTTTACGTCCCCGGTGAGTCTCCCTAGGTGATATAATTCACTTGAGCCTAAACCTGCTATTTGATAATAATAAAACCGTTTTAGAAAAGCAATCATATAAGTTGGCATCTAGATATTACGTTTCGCTAAACGCTTTAACAAAATTAAACACTTAAACTATGGTCAAATCGCTTATTCATGTCCGCAATATCATCATATTTGCTGTACTAGCCACATTTGGACTAGCTACACTTGATTCTGATCCGTCTACTACTTTCTTCACATCAGAGCATTTGATTTTCTTTCTTGTTGTGTGTGTTGCAACAACGATAGTTTATTTGGCAGTTCTTGGCTTAGCACAGTTTGTAAGGGCAAAGAATAGACGATGAGCAGTACTAATGATGATGCCTCACAAAATCCGTTTTCAGATCACCTATGAATCCGAATAATCCCACACTGCCGGGCCGGCTGTATCTGAACTCAGGGAAGGCATTTCCGATAGCAGCAATAACAGCTTCAGTATCGAAATCGGTTTTTGAAAAAAGGTCCAGATCAACAGATAACCTATGGCCATAATACAGCGCCAGGGCAGTGCCGCCAACAAGATAAAAATCATTTAGTTCACTGGTCGCAAGCGTCCCACTCCCGAAACCTTTTACTACACATTGTTTTCCAACCAATATCTCCCAAAACACATAACAAAAACCAATAATTTAGCCACTCCCGAATTTCACACTGTACTTCTAACATATACCCCACTAAATACCAATCATTTAGCCCCGAAAAAAAATCTATGATAGATCGTATACGGTCTGTCATAGTACGAAATCCGTACTGTCATAGATATTCAATTTCCGCAACCCATAAACCCGTCGGAATTTCGTGCGCGAATAACCACTTCTGAGCATCGAAGGGGGAAATAATTCCGATCATGAAAAACAAAAACGATTTAAAAGAGCTCGCCGAAACACTCTTTATCAAAACAAATTTGACGAAGACCGAGATCGCACAAATGCTCGGCATCAGCCGCCGCACCGTCCATTATTGGGCCGCCGATAACGCCTGGGACCGCCTCAAAAGCTGCACCGACAACATGCCATCCATTGGCACCGAAAATGCCTGGCTCCTCCTCACGCGGTATCAGGAAAAACTATTGGCCCCTGATAGGGCATTTAATCAGTTGACCAACGACGAGGTCAACAACGTCTGCAAACTCGGCGCCCTCGTCCGCAAACTCACCAAAGGCAACGCCCTCAACGAAACCATAGAATTGCGCAACCGCTTCATGGAATTTGTTAATCAAAAGAACCCCGAAAAAGCCCTCGAAGTCCAGTCTATGCTCGACGACTTTATCCGTACCCAGGCAAAAGTGAGCAGCCGCTCCATCTTGCTCGGCAAACTCGATGAATATGGCAGTATACCACAAAAAGAAGAAAATGTAAAAGAGGTTCAGCTCGACATTCAGGATGTAGTGCATTGGTCCGAAAACCCACCCCAGGGCGATCCAGACCCATATACCCCAGATGAAATCAAGGAAACAGAACCCTCGCATCAGGCAAAACTTGAAGCAATAAATGACACCCTAAACAAATTGCAACAAGAAAAAATTTCCAACATGTTTGCCAGGCAGGAAGAGGTTACCCACACCATAGAAAATAAAAAAAGCCAACTAATAAAACGCCTGGAAGAAAACCAACCCGAATTGCTACCAAAAGTCTTTAGTCACAAAAAACTCAACAATCTCTACCACCGCAACCTTTCCAAAAACAAATAATAAGGGAAGGTAATCACATTAAAATCCAACAAAGGCAAATAAACATTTCCCAAAATGCATTTTAGGAACAACACCCTTGTGCCCATAAACAGCCCATTTTCATTAACAAAAAATCACTTGGTGACCTTAGTGCATCCTTCGTGCCCTTGTGGTAAATTGTTTGGTAACACTAGTTGTCCTTTTTCGTGTTTGTAACAAGATTTTCGATTGCTGTATCAACTTATCAACCATTCAACTAACCAACTAATCAACCTATCAACCAAATGAATTGCACACTCCGCCCCAAAATGCGCAATTTTCAACAGCTAATCGCTTGAAAACCAATAAAAAAATGTGCAACAAAATATTTTTGCGCAGTGTGCAATTCTAATGATATATCAAATTTGCAACGTTGAAAATCCGACTCCAACGTACTCCCCCGGAACAAGGTCCCGTTTTTTCAACGGGAGGGGTTTGGGGTAAATATTAGCATTCAGAATAAACCCTAACTTCGCACCTCATTATTACGCCATAACGGTAGTTACCAGAAATTTCAATTAAAAACCCAATGAGAATTATTTTCTTCTTCTTTATCCTATCGGTTGCTTTTACTGCAAAAGCATCTACCAGCATTACTACAAGCACGGTTTCCGGACACTGGACCCTATCAGGCTCGCCCTACCTGGTTTATAACAATATTTCGGTGGATGGGACAGCCATGCTTACAATAGATCCGGGTGTGAGTGTAATTTTCCAGGGGGCATACAATCTGTATGTTAGTGGCATTCTTTATGCAGCAGGCACTGTAACGCAGCCTATAAATTTTACAGTAAGCGATACTACAGGATGGTGGGATGGTACTACTGCTACAGGTGGCTGGCACGGCATACAATTTCAACCTTATACCGGAACAGGTACAGACACATCGAAACTGGCGAATTGCCATGTAAGCTATACCAAGTTTGATTCCACTGATGCTGTGTCCTACCCTACCATTACTACGCTCTTTGTGCAAAGGGGACTCAATGTCAGCAACTGCACATTTACCAACAACAAATCGGGCTACGACTACCTGCTTTATGTGCTCACCTATCCGGGCCAGGCATTTAATATGGATGGCTGTACTTTCTCCAATAACAACTTTTCGAACCCGGTAATCTTTTTAGATAATTTCTGGGGTGGCTCATGCCATATCTCCGGCAACAAAGTATTCAACAATCAATCGGGTAATGTAGTGATCTTATGCGCTTCGGTAAATATGTTGTTTGAGCAAAACGAATTGTATAATAATACTTCGGCCAATGGCACGATTTCACTGGTTGGCACTACATCAATGACTACCACAAAGGATTGCCACGCCACCATCAGGGGCAACAAGATCCATCATAATATCAACACCTCGGATGCTGCATTGGTATGTTTCGGGGGATTTGTAGATATTAATGCCAACCTGATCTGCAACAACAAACACTTATCGGGGCTGTGCGGCTGGGTTGATGGCGGTGGCGCGATAAATATAGGCCATAACACACCCGGACCGGATGACAGCACCTGCTATACAGTGCGCAACAATGTAATCGCCAATAATTACTCTCCGTTTCATGGCGGCGGTATCAATATACTGGATGCAAAGTCGGTGATCTCCAACAACCAGATCATCAACAATAGTTCGGCTCTGGGCGGAGCAATTTATGTGTACAATAATTTCTCAACTATCATCAGGAACAATGTTATGTATGGCAATGTTACCACCAGCGACAGTACATCGGCCAACTCACCTGACCTGGAAGGAGCCGTATTGAGCACCATTGCTTATGACCATAACTGGACAGAGCACAGCACCATTTTCGACCTTAATATAGGCAGCAGTTATACACTTACCGGAGATACCACCACCAACGTTTCCGGCTTGAACCCGGGACTTGTTTCGCCAACAATTACAGCAAGTGTAACTGAGGATGCGCTAACTGCGAACTTCGGTTTATTGGGTAGTTCAAATTGCATCAATGCCGGCGATACCACGGGTGCAGTGTGCTATACACTGGATTATGCAGGTAATGGCCGTATAAGCGGCACACACATAGATATAGGCGCTTATGAAGTTAACCTGACCACTCTTGGCACAAATAACCTATTACAGGTAAATACTGAAGTTAGTCTCTACCCTAACCCGGCAGGCGCATTTGTAACCATCAGCAGCAAAGAAAAAATAAACAAGATCAGCATCATCAACATGGCAGGCCGGTTGGTTTTCAACCAGACCTATGATACTGATGTTGTACAGGTGAATTTAGCCAACCTGGTAAGCGGCGTCTACTTTATCAGGATCAACAACACCGATGTAAAGAAATTTATAAAAGAATAAGATCAGCCATTAAACAATGAAGCCAGGCGCATTGAGGCCTGACTTCATTGTTTTGTTGATGGTAATAATACTACCACCAGGTATCAAACTTATAGGCAATGCCAATATTCAGCATATTATAGTTTGTGGGCACTGAATAACCACTATAGGTATCGGAAAGTGTAGCCGTATTGGCAGCATTCAGCATCAGTTGCATGAAAAACATTACGTTTTCACCCAAGTACAAATTGGTTTTTACCCCATAGCACAAGGTAATCTTGCTGTCGATTGAGCCATAACTGTAATTGCCTGAAATGATATAGAAATTCACCCCAGCCATCGGACCCACAGCAAGAGATAAATTCTTATTATTGACAGCAACCGGAAACAAACCAAGCGTAACAGACTCGGAATAGCCAATGCCGGAAACATCAAGGTTAGCGCCCGGCGGGGCCTGGTAGGCATTATAAAACCAGGTCTTATTGGCGGAGACCAGGAAGGCTGAGTTGAATGCCAGATCAACAACCGCCTTGCCTTTTGCAATCACAAAACCATCGGTGGCATTGAAAGATACAGCGCCTTTATAAGGACATTTATCCCCCCCGAACCCAATACCATAGCCTATGCCCGAACTATAGTAATTGTCCATCAGGTTGAGGTGTTGTTTCTTTTTCAGCCTGGTGCTGTGGGAGTTGGAACGATAGACATCCTTTACCACGGCTACCTCATTAGCCACCTTAGCCTTTTCGTTCTTTTTGTCCGACAATTCGGCTACCCGTTTTTTTACCGAATCGGTACCAGGTTTTGCTTCGAGGTATTTATTGTATACTTTTAACGGGATAAAATGGTGCATTTTTGATATGTAAAAAAAGATACGCATCTTTATAAAACCTTTATAAGATGCGTATCATCAATCTCAGTACTAGTGAGACTGACAGGCTAAATTACGAAAGGTATCATTATCC
>CAIUZK010000148.1 GCA_903903635.1 uncultured Bacteroidota bacterium | reverse complement strand
TATTAGATCCAGATATTCGGTTGAGCTTCAGGACATGCGATACCTCCGGCATCGGTGTAGGGTCTTTGGTTGTTTCTATAAACATGTAATCCCTTCAGGATTAGTGTTGATTGTCCAAATAATCGAGTTGAATAATAACAACTGTCATCGAACTGACGTTATTTTAATAATACAGACCCTTTGGTGTTTTCGCAGGACTTGAGGGTATCGAGCATGAGGTCTATATTATTACTCCATGCGGCCTGAGCCAGGGAATCCTGGGAGTGAAGGGTGGCTGCATCGTACTGCTTTTCGGCCCGGGTCATACGGCTGAGCAACTGCCTGATACTGGCAGTGAGTGAGTCTTCATTCTTATGCAGCCTGAAGTTCTGAAACGTCCTCCTGATCTTGCGGGCATATACCTCGCTCAGGTCGAAATGGCCCTGCTCGTGCTGCAGTCCGCGGGTATGCTGGCAGGTATTGATAGCAGCCTCGGAGGCGGTGAGTTGCCTGCCGGTATAGAGCTTCATCCATGACGAATCGGGGACGAAATAAGTTACGACTTCATAGTCGAGCACGCTATCATCGAAAGAATAGTCTACTTTGATCTTGTGATATGTTTCGGCGCCATACAGGCTTTGGGACTTGCGGGGGTCGATGATGCGGTAGTCGGAGGTGGCCAGTTTGCGTTGGCTGCTCCAGTTTATCTTCCTGAGCGGAGCATAAAAAAGCCCTATGAACAGTAGCGCTAATAATGAAACAGACTTCATGAGGAAACCTAGTTCAGAGAGATACCCGGCATAGCCAGTGGCAGCACATTATGAAACAGCAGGGGGTGGCATTCCACATCGGTAAAGTAGGGATAAAGCGGGAAAGCCAGAACCATCTCCATAGCTTCCTGTTCTTCCTCGGCATTGATGACACACCAGATCATATGACGGTTGGCAGAAACGCTATAAGATAACAGACGGCCTTTGTCGAACAGCTTATTGATAAGCTCCCGGTGGCGAGGAATTACAAGAACCATTTCATCGGTAAACGCAGCCAGTTCCAACTGAAAAAGAAAAGCACCCATAATGAAACAATTACCGTTAATACAGGCGTTTAACGCATCAGGGTAACATTGCCCGACTTGGTGAAACGCTTGCCACTGATACAGAAACCATCGGCTATCCAGACATAAACACCAACCGGAGCGAGTTTGTTATTTACGGTACCATCCCAACCCTTACTCGGATCGTTGGTAGTAAATACCTCATTGCCCCACCTGTCAAATACTTTGAATGTACTCAACGTCACCAGTTCCTTGTTCAGAATACCAAACCTGTTGGTAAGCGGATTAGAGCCATTAGGCGCAAATGCATTAGGCAGATAAATATCACCGCAATTGATGTGCACGTTAACCGTATCCTTGCTCTGGCATCTGATCATCTGTCCATTGCGGATAAATGAATCGGAAACGGTAAGGACGTAGGTAAAATCGTAAGGCGGATTTGCAGTAGGATTGTAGGCCGTTGAATCACTCAGATACTGGTAAGGATACCAGTTATAATTGTAATCATGACCGTAGGTAGAATCGAACAAGGTAGTATTCGGGCCACCAAGAATAGTAGTAGCGCCATCGCGTACCCAACGGTCGGGACCGGCATCAGCTTTGATTTTGCTTACATATACCTTGATGGCTGTATCAACAATACAACCGAAGGGATAGTAAAGTGTAAAAGGATAATACGTGGTATAGTCGGGGTATACCCTCACAGAGTCACGATAAAGATAGCTGGTATCGATGTTGTAAACAGCCTGCCACCTGATGGAATCGGCCAAAGTAGAAACAGCATATAATTTGGCAGTATCGCCTTCACAAATAGTGGTATCATTATTCATGTAGATAGGAGGATAGGCCAAAACGGTGATTGGTTTGCAATACACCTTGGCAGTAGGCAAACCCTGATTGATAACAAAATAGATATTGTAGATACCGGGAGCATTGTAGGTATAAACCGGTGGTACCAACTCGGTATAAGAAGGGATGCTGGCATTTGCACATTGAGAAATGTCAACCCTTGTCAGAGAGCTATCGCCTGCATTAACAACAAATCCATAAAGGTTATCCTTATCCCTGAGAATGCTGGAGATACTCATTGGGAAATCCATGAAACCGATATTGTTATAATCAACCGCTGTATAAAGGCCGGTTACGGTCTGCATCTGAATACCTACCAACTGGCTTGTGGTACGGTCGGTAATGTAGGCATAAAGATTCCCGCAGTCACGGGTAATGGTAATAGAAGAAGGTTGATCGATACGATACTGGAAAGTAGTTTGTCCCGGAGTACCAGAATTATCATTAATAGTGACACCACTAATGGTGGCTGTAGACGGAGCAAGAGAAGTACCCAGATCGATACGGGCAATGGAGCTGCTCACACCGTCATTGGTAATGAACAAATACCATTTGCCGTTATCCAATACAGCGGCAAGGTCGGTAGGGTTACTTAAAGTAGAGCCGGAAACATTACCGTAATCAAATATCCTTGGAGTATTTGATTCATTGTAAGTAAAATCGAGGCGAAGCAGGGTACTGGTATTGTGGTTGACAACATAGCCATACCAGTTATTATCAGCATCCTGAGCTACAAAAACGCCTTTCGGATAGTCCAGCATATTATTGTAGTTGCCAAAATTAGCCACATTAGGATGCGGGTTATTCAGATGGCGGCCAAAGTCGATACGGCCAAGGGAAGATGTAGCCCTGGTAAATCCACCCGTAACATAGATATACCACTTACGGGAGATTGTATCTTTAAGGATGTAGAGAGAAGTAGGATTAACAGGAAGACCATTGGCAATATTGCCGAAATTGGTTACAGTAGGCGTGTTGGTAAGGCTGGAACCGTAATTTAAACGGATGAATTCATTGGTAGAAGAATTTACTACAAAACCATAATAACTACCACTATCATAAGCTATATCTATACCGGCAGGAATATGGAAACCATAGGTTCTGCCAAGGTTATCGCCGGTGGGCGAATTCATGAAATAACCAGAGCAGAAACCCCAATAATAAGACATCGCCCTGTATGCAGTGGAGTCTGGGATGATTTTTACCGGCTGGTTGATACAGACCGTATCAGGAGCTGTAAATAATGCTTGAGCACGCAAATTATTCAATTGCGACAGTACTAACAGCAGAATAAGTAGAAAACGTTTTTTCATAATCCGGTAATGGTATATCTCTAATCTCACGCTAATATAAGATAATCCATGAAAACTTTGTTAGCAAAGGTGTATATTTATTTCCGCAAAACAAAAAATAGATGTTCAGAAGGAGAAAAATTTCTAAAGTATTAACCAATGGTTTATTGGTTTTGTACATGCTTTCCAGCTCGTCCGGATCGTTTGCCAAGGAAGGAATGTGGATACCCGCCACACTAAAAGCACGGGAAAAGGACATGCAGGCCATGGGTTTACAGATTCCGGTAGACAGGTTGTATAATGAAACCGGAACCGGGTTGAATAACGCAGTAGTCTTATTCGGCAGGGGTTGTACGGGTGAAGTGATATCGCCGCAGGGGCTAATTTTAACCAATCACCATTGCGGTTATGGCAGCGTTCAGGGTATTAGCAGCACAGATAAAGATTATTTTGCAAATGGTTTCTTTGCCAAAAACCAGAATGAAGAGATCCCCTGCCCCGGCCTCACCGTTACTTTTATTCGCCGGATGGAAAATGTGACCGATAAGATCCTGAATAAAAAAACAGATACCCTGCCGGAAAATCTGCGGGATAGTATAATATTGAAAAATATATTAGCTACAGAGCAGGAGTTTAAAAAAATCACTCACCTGGATGCCACCATCAAGTCTTATTTTGAGGGCAATCAGTATTGGGTGGCCATAACTGAAACCTATAAGGATATCAGGCTGGTGGGATTTCCGCCAAATGGTATTGGCGCATTCGGGGGTGATGTAGAGAACTGGATGTGGCCAAGGCATACCGGAGATTTCAGTATGTTCCGCATATATGCAGATAAGGACAACAAACCCGCAGCATTTGCCACCTCCAATCAGCCTTATCATGCCGATCAGTATTTCAAAATAAACAGTTCGGGTTATAAGGAAGGTGATTTCACCATGGTATATGGGTTTCCGGGAACCACACAGGAATACATATCTTCTTATGAATTAAAACAAGTATATAATATATCCGACCCAATAAGTATAGCTGCCAGGACACGCAAACTGGATGTATGGAGCAAGCATATGACCGGGTCGAGAGAGAATTTCCTGAAGTACACATCTAAACGGGCGGGAGTGGCCAATGGATGGAAAAAGTGGCAGGGAGAGGTAAAAGGACTTCAGTTGAATAATGTGATTGCCAAAAAACAGGCATTTGAACAGTCGTTCAGAAAATGGGCTGAACAGCAAAAAGATAACGAGCAACTGAAAACACTGCTGCCTCAGTTGAAAAAAGAAGCCGAATCGGTTGATAATTTAATAGAACAAGACCAATACAATAAAGAAGCCGTACTTGGCATTGAGCTGATTCAGCAGGGGGCATCGTTTGAAAATCTTATTAATTGCTTCAGACTGAATCTATCAAAAGAAGCCCTGGCAGACACACTCAACAAGCAGATAAAAGGATGGGCAGGTTTTTACAAAAACTATGATTCAGCCACGGATAAGGATGTATTCATATCCCTCATGGTGCTTTATTTCAATAAATGCGCGGCCTGGATGCCGGAGTATTGCAAAACAGAATACAAGAACCATATCCAGGATATTGCCAAATGGGCCAATGATATTTATGGTAATTCAATGATTGCATCGTATGACAAGCTTAAAGCATTCGGCAGCAATGTACAGCCAGCGGACAGCAGTAAATTGCTGGCGGATCCTGCGTGGCGGCTTTATGATGCCATAAACACAGTGAGGAAACAGAAGATCATTAAAGTACTCAAAGACTACAACAGCAAAATGCGTAGCCTGAACCGACTGTATATGAAATCGCAAATGCAGATGCAAAACAAACAAACCTTTTATCCCAATGCCAATCTTACCCTTCGCCTGGCATACGGTCCGGTAAAGGGTTTAGACCCGGATGGGCCAGCCAAATATTCATTCCAGACGACACTTGGCGAGACGGTGGCGCTGGACGATTCTACTTCAGACATATTCAGGGTACCTAAAAAGCTTAAGGAGCTATACCGCACCAAAGATTATGGCCGGTGGGGCGTAAACGGAACCATGCCGCTTGCTTTTCTTGCAGCCAATCACACCTCGGGAGGAAACTCTGGCAGCCCTGTGCTGAACGCAAGAGGAGAACTTATAGGAACCAATTTCGACCGGGCCTATGAAGGAACAATGAGTGATTACTATTTCGATCCATCGCGCTGCAGAAACATTTCGGTAGACATCAGGTATACGCTATTTATAGTCGATAAATTCGGTGATGCCGGGTGGCTGATAGATGAGATGGATATAGTGCAAAAAAAATAAACCCGGTTTTGAAAACCAGGTAAATATATCTCTGACTAATTCTTTGGAACTTTAGCGGGATAAGAATAGTTCGCTATCCTTATCCCGCACCTGTTTACCCTAATTCAAAACAAACCTGATAGGTAATGTATAATAGATCTTAACAGGAGTGCCATTCTGGTTGCCGGGTTTCCAATGCGGCATACTTCTTATCATTCTCAGCGCCTCTTCATCGCAGCCACCACCAATTCCTCTTACAATTGTTGCATCTGATACAGAGCCATCTTCATTCACTACAAAACTTACAATTACCTTGCCCTGAATATTCTGTGTTTTAGCAATCTCGGGATAAAAAAGATGGCTGCTGATATAGGCATTCAGGTCGCCAGCGAAAACCGGCATAACAGAAGCCCATGTAACCGGTTTGGCAGGAGGCGGCAAAACAGTAATAACATGATCGTTACCGATAACTGTTTTGGTATCATTGCCAACACCTGTGGTATTACCTAAAACATCGGCTTTGCCCGGATTAGCCTCACCGATTTTTTTGTTCTCGGTTGGCGGGTTTGGGTCGGGATCATCATTGGGCACAATCTTTATTTTGGTGTGCGCAACAGTTGCCGCACTTGCCGGTGGCAATGCCGGCGGGATGATCTTTGGAATGACCTTAGGAATATCGGGAGTAACAACCTGAGTAAGGTCTATTACCCTTGAGTTTGTCAGTATATTCTCAACAGGATGGCGGTTGATGGTGGACAAAAAGAGGAGCAGTGCAAGACCTGCGAATAAGAATATCATTGCCTTACCGGCTCTCTGGTTGTAGTGCTTGCGGAGTTCATATCCGCCATAGCTTTTGTTTCGGTTGTCGTAGATTATGTCCAGGTAATCCGCGTTCATTAATTTCATAGTATCCATACAAGATCGTTTAATAAATAGAAGCGGGTTTGAAATAATTCCATAAATATTTTAAGATTTATTTACGAGCCATACCCGGCAATAGAAACATCCCATCTACATCAGCACCAGTAATATAAGCCCAAGGGTAAGGCATATCTCTCAAAAACAGAAGAAACAATTATTCAGCAACGGAGCAGATGCTGCGAGCAGATTCCAGGCGGAACAATCACAGGGTATGCAGTAACGGTAGAATTTATATTGCCGTCATTTCATTGCATTGACCATCTGCTTCTCTTCCGGGGTAATATCAACCAAGGCATAAAAGGTAACGCCCACAATACTCATATCGTCGAGCAAATGCACTACATCTTCGTAACTGCAATCATCGTTGGGTTTGATGAGGACATGTAGTTTATGCGCATCAGGAGAAAGACTTAATGGCAATGCGGCTACTCTTTTCTTCATTTTAAACAGACAGTCATTCACCTCATCAACAGACTGTGTCTTTAACTGATCATTGCTTTTCAGTGTGCCATAATACCAGGCTACCTTATGCCCCTTTACAGGCAATAATGTAATCGTGCTTTCTTCAGCAAAAACGGTGCGATGCCCCATGCTATCATTTGACGGCATTTTGATCTCCATTGCTCCTGGCCTGGCAATTGTTGTCGTGTAAATGAAGAAGGTGATCAGTATAAAACCAAGATCGACCATAGGGGTAAAATCGATGCGTGTGGACTGCACCTTGCGACGACCTTTTTTCTGAGGTGTGATTATGTCTGCCATAACAATGTCTTTATTTCAAGACACTATGGCAAGGGATATTCCATACTGAAATGCAAGAAATATAACTTCGCAATATGGTGTAGCTTATTTCGTCAACGCTCCTTATTTGATTTATTGCGAAGGATAGATTAGGTATTTATTTTTTATAAAATGGCGGGTTTTCATAAACAAGGGAATATCGTTTATGATTTTCACTGGTTTTTTATAAACGTTGCTGTTCTCATTTGTAAAAAGTGTCTTTTATGCAAATGTTTGCACTGTAATTTGTAACAATAGGCTGTTACAAAAAATCAACTGCTATTTAGGTTTTGCAAGTTGGGTAATTCCTAATGTAATCAGTGTGCCTACAAATGACCCTATAAAACAAGCAAAAATAAATTTAACATTAAAATGAATTGTACCGTCATTGACAATCCACATTGAAAGTGAAATAGTAAGTATCATTATGAGGTATGTCTTCAAAAAATGTTTTATCCGCCTATTATTCATGCTCATTTTATTAAGATTGCAAAGTACACAAAACTGATATATTAAGCTCAAAACCTGATTTATGAATTGTTTAGTATCGGTAGTTTTCTATTTAGTACCAAAATACCACAAAAAGGGAATGAGCCAATTTTCCATAAATCAATCATTATCGGAGGTTGCAGAGATTATTCATAATGACGGCTTTTTGATCTCCATAGCCCCTGGCCTGGCAATTGTGGTGGTGTAAATGAAGAAGGTGATCAGTATAAAAACCAAGATCGACCATAGGGGTAAAATCGATGCGTGTGGACTGCACCTTGCGACGACCTTTTTTCTGAGGTGTGATTATGTCTGCCATAACAATGTCTTTATATCAAGACACTATGGATACAGGTATTCCATACTGAAATGTAAGATTATTTTATGCTGAATTTTTATGGGAGAAAATTAACTTGATTCCTGTTAACTGTATTCGGGACTTCCACCCATAGCTTATATGCCTGCCGGGCGCACCATGAAAAAACCCCGCATTGAAGCGGGGTTTTTAAGAATGTCCAGATTTTAAACCCTACCTTACTATGAAGGATGTCCAGATTTTAAACCCTATCTTGGATGTAAAAGTAGTAATTAAATTGGAAACACAAAGTTAAATCGAACTAATTTCTACAAATTTCTTATTAACCATCCTTTTTAGAATTGAACTATCATCGCTAATAATTTCTATAGCGCATTGATTATCACCTACTCTGAAATCATCAATGCACATCGCAGTAATTACTGTAATTTCGTATTCCCTAAGGCTTTTGAAATGGGCTTCAATGGTTACATTCAGCATACCAAGTTCATTATTTTGTTGGCAAACAATCCTTATTGCCCTTTCCCTATTGCCAATACCCTCATGGTTCAAGAAAATAAAATTAGGTAGGCATGCACTATAAACGAGCAAATGTTTCACAGATTGCAATACAAGGTTTTTAACCGTATCGTAGTCAATGCCATCCCTCTTCCCATTGTCGTCGCCAAGCTGATGTCTGTCAATATAATGTTTATCGAACCATAGATTTACAGTTATCCTCTCGTTTATCTTAGTTACCTCCCTGGCCTTATCAGAAGACTTGTTTTTCTTAAATTCCATTGGATCAGCTATAGCTGCTAACATTGGTCTATCAGCCTGTATTCTTTTCCTCGGCTCCCTTCCTTCCATAATTCTTAACTATTAATTATTATAAAATTTAGCGTGTGCTGTCTACAAATATCCAAACAAATTTTGTATTGATGTGTATATTAACTACTTTTGTAAAACAAAACAATCCCCGCTCATTACTTGCGTCTAATGAGAAACCACTTAT
>CAIUZK010000147.1 GCA_903903635.1 uncultured Bacteroidota bacterium | reverse complement strand
GGAAGCGAGACGCTTCCTCATATCAGGACGAAGCGGGACGCTTACGACCAGTGGGGGTTGAGATTGTTTATTGCATATACAAATATATACATTTTAGGAAACGCGGTAAACGGATGGTAAGGTTTATTCGGAAGCGGGTTTCCACATGTTGGGACGAAGCGGGGCTTCGACCAGTGGGTACTGCTCATGGAATTGTTTCAGGAATATGCATTATTGTTTAAAAAATGATTAGTTTTGAATGTAAATGCCTTTTTCAGATATTATTGCGTAATAATCTCTAATGTAAATGAAAAGGAGAAATATCCTGATCCTGTCTTTGCTCCTGATTCTGTTGCTGTCTGGTCATACAAATGCCCAGGTTATTAATACTATAGCAGGTACCAATATTGCAGGGCTGAGTGGCGATACCGGACCTGCAATTTTAGCCCGACTTTTTTATCCTACTTCAGTTGCCTGCGACATTTCAGGTAACCTTTATATTTCAGATGCAGCCAACAGAAGAATAAGAAAAATAAGTACTTCAGGTATTATTACCACAGTGGTTGGTTCGGGTTGCGGATTCTCATGTGCAGGTTATGCCGGAGATGGCGGTCCGGCTACTATGGCATTGTTGTATTACCCGAATTCGGTGTCGGTAGACAGTGCCGGGAATTTGTTTATTGCCGATTATGGTAATAACAGGATAAGGAAGGTAAATACCGCCGGTATTATCTCCACCTATGCCGGAAACGGCGCTACCAGTGGATATAGTCCGGATGGGGTGCAGGCAACATCGGTGAACATTAATTTTGCCAATGTAGCCCTGGATGGTTCAGGCAATATTTATTTCGGAACCGGTTACCATATCAGGAAGGTAAATACTTCAGGTATTATCTCCAGTTATGCGGGTATTGGCACACTTGGTTTCAGCGGAGATGGCGGCCCGGCAACTGCTGCCCAATTGAGTGGAAACGGAAATGTGGCCGCGGATGCAGCAGGTAATTTATTCATTACGGATAATTCAAATTACCGGATACGTAAAGTTAATACGGCAGGCATTATCAGCACTATTGCCGGTAATGGCACTCCCGGATTCACCGGAGATGGCGGCCCGGCTACTGCTGCTTCAATCAATCCTTTCTACGTTTCCCTTAACAAGGATGGTGAAGTTTTTATTACTGACCAAACAAACCATTGCATTCGTAAAGTAGACACAAATGGAATAATTACTACCATTGCAGGTACCGGCACCTATGGTTTCTCCGGTGATGGTGGTCCGGCTTCCAATGCCAGATTGTATTTTCCCGGTGGCGTGGTTCAGGATCCTACAGGGGCAATAATTATAGCCGACGGCACCAACAACCGAATACGGAAAATAGGCTTCGGCAACCATCCTCCTCATTTTGATAATGGTCATAGTCAGAGTCTTACCGTTTGTGAATATTCGGTTTACGACAGCATAAGCTTTATGCTGTCTATTTCGGATTCCGATAATTTGCAAATGGAAACCTGGGGTACTGCTTTGGCGCCAGCACATGGCACATTATATGCGAATTATGCAGCGATTTCGAATGCAGGCAGCCTTTCGCCATCAGGATTATATTATACTCCTGCTTATGGTTATACGGGTCCTGATTCTTTTAAAATCAAAATAACCGACGGCCTGGTTTCGGATACAACTACAATTCATATAAGTGTAAATGTTGCTCCTGGCATCATTACGGGACTGCCCACGGTATGCATTGGTATGACCACCTTGCTTGCCGATACAACTGCCGGCGGAAGCTGGAGCTCCAGTAATCCTACTGTCGCGGTGGTGGGTTCCTCATCAGGTGCGGTTTTTGGTATCTCGGCAGGTGTTGTCAATATTACCTATACGCCATTGGTAGGTTGTTTCAATACAAAAACTGTTACCGTTACTCCGGTTCCCACTGTAATATCAGGAGTTTATGGCTTATGCAATGGAGCATCTGCCACGCTTACTGACTCTATACCGGGTGGAACCTGGAGTTGCAGCTCTCCCTGGATCGCAACTATTGATGCAATTTCCGGTTTGGTTGTATCTACTAATACCGGTGTGGATACCTTTATTTATACGATGTCTCCCGGGTGCTCTGTGTCTAAAATCATGACAGTTGATCCCATTCCTTCCGGCATAACAGGGCCAACACATTTATGCCCCGGAGCTACCATTACGCTCAGCGATGCAACTTCAGGAGGCGCGTGGTTTAGCAGTAATAATGCCTTGGCCACTATCGGAATTGGTTCAGGGGTTGTAACCGGGGTATCTACCGGACCGGTAACCATAACCTATTCTGTAACTATTGATGCTACCTGTATATCGACCATGCCCATTATGGTAGATTCAATGCCTGCTTTAATCAGCGGGCCACTCCAGGTTTGTCCGGGGGCAAGTGTGCTTCTTACAGATTTTGGTGGCGGAATCTGGAGCAGCGGCACAACATCGGTTGCAACAATAGGATCAACTACGGGTGTGGTTTCAGGCATAGTACCGGGCACATCCATAATTACCTATGCTATGGCCTCAGGTTGCAGCATCTCGGCAATTCTTACGGTGAACACGACACCGGCGCCAATATCAGGGGTATCCTATGTTTGCCAGGGAGCACATACTACTCTTGTGGAAAGTGGCAGCGGAACATGGAGCAGCAGCAATACCGGAATAGCGACTATTTCATCGGCTGGATTATTTACCGGGGTGTCGGTCGGTAATGCTGATATATCTTATACCAATAGTCTGGGCTGTGCAGCAACTCTTCCGGTTACGGTAGCACCCAATCCATCGCCGATAAGCGGTCCAGGCTCAGTTTGCATTGGTGCGGTTATTAATCTTACTGATTTTACCTCAGGGGGAATCTGGAGCGGTTCACCGGGCACAATTATATCAGTAGGCTCATCATCAGGCGCAGTAACGGGTGTGGCCGGCGGTACCGGAATTGTAGATTATACCACCAGTTATGGTTGTACTTCCACAACCTCGGTTAATGTGAATCCGCTGCCTTCATTGTTTACTGTTTCGGGGGGTGGTAGTTATTGTGCGGGTGGCACAGGGCTGCATATTGGCCTTACGGGTTCCCTTGTCGGTACTACTTACCAGCTTAACAATGGCGCCGGACCGGTATCCTCGCTTTCGGGTACAGGTTATCCGCTTGATTTCGGGTTACAGACTGTTGCAGGTACATATACTGTAACAGCCACCATTACCACTACAAGTTGCACCAGGCTAATGACCGGCTCAGCCATTATCATAATTAATCCGTTGCCCCCGGCCATTACCGGGCCTTCAGCAGTATGTGTAGGCGCTACAATGACATTGACGGGCGGAGGTGGCGGATCATGGTTGAGCAGCAATCCTGGTGTGGCCTCGATCGGTTTATCGTCAGGTATTGTTACCGGTGTAACAATGGGTATAGCAACTATTACCTATACGCTGACAACAAGCTGTTATGTAACCTTTCCTGTTACAGTAAGTTCTACCCCAAGCTCTATAAGCGGCTCTTCAACGGTATGCGCAGGTTCAACATCTTTGCTTACTGATAGTATTGCGGGCGGGATCTGGTCAAGCAGTAATACAGCGCTTGCAACAATCGGGTCGCTCGGCGGGTTAGTTACGGGAGTCGCTTACGGGCCGGTTACCATTACCTATTCACTTGGAACAGGTTGCACAAAATACAAGTACATAACAGTGAACCCTGTGCCTGTGGCTATTTCGGGCTCACTTGGTGTATGTACCGGGCATCTAACCTCATTAACTGATGCTACACCCGGTGGCACCTGGAGCAGTTTTTCTCCCGGTATTGCTTCCATTGGGGCCTCTTCCGGCATTGTTTCCGGCATTGTTTCCGGCACGACTTTAATAAGTTATACTCTGGGTACAGGTTGTGCTGCAACCGCTGTTGTTTCAGTCAATACAACTCCCTCTGCCATTTCAGGGACGCTGCATGTTTGCGAGGGGCTGACCAGCCTTCTTGGCAATCTTGCCGGTGGCGGAATCTGGAGTTCAGGTTCTTCATCTATCGCAACCATTGGTAGCTCTTCAGGTGTTTTATATGGTGTTCTATCCGGTATTACCACGGTTACTTACTCCCTGGGTAGCGGTTGTTTTGTTTCTACTTCCGTTACGGTTAATACTTCTCCTGCGCCCATAGGGGGGCCATCAGTCTGTGCAATATGCGCTGGTACTTCTATGGTTCTTACCGAAACAACTTCGGGTGGTACCTGGGTTAGCGGAAATCCGGCCATAGCCACAGTATCAGGAACCGGAATAGTATATGGTGTTTCGTCGGGTTTAGCTGTCATTTCTTACACCTATGGATTATGCTCTGCGATGAGGACGGTTACAGTCAATCCATTACCATTGCCGGTGACTGGTGTATCGGTATTGTGTGCAAGTTCAACGGCCACCTTTACAGATCCTGTTTCGGGTGGTACATGGTCTTCATCAGCGCCGGGAATTGCTACAGTTGATTTATCCTCCGGCATTGTAACTGGTATTACGGCCGGAAATGCCACAATTACCTATACGCTGCCCACAGGCTGCTATTATACAAAACCGCTTACCATTAATCCTTTGCCTGCACCTATTACAGGAGGTTCCATGGTGTGTATTGGTTCCTCTATTCCGTTTACCGATTCAACACCGGGCGGGGCATGGTCTGTTGCTCCGGGAGGCGCTGCAACCGTTACGCCAACGGGTGTAGTTAATGGCGTTTCATTGGGCACATCAGTAATAAGTTATATGGTGGCCGGATGCACAGCCTTAAAAACAGTGTCTGTAAACGGACTTCCACCGGGTATTACCGGCCTAAATCATGTATGTTCCGGATCAACAATAATTTTGTCTGACCCTAGTCCGGGAGGTGTGTGGAGTTCAGGGCTACCTGCCATTGCCAGTGTGGGGTCTTCATCCGGTTTGGTAACAGGAGGTTCGCCCGGATCTGTTTTGATAACTTATTCAATCGGGCCGGGCTGTATAGCTACAACTACAATTTCAGTTATTGCGTTGCCTTCACCTATTTCCGGGCCATCATCATTATGTACCGGGTCTTTAATAACATTAACCGATACTGCATCGGGTGGAACCTGGTCATCATCCAATGTTGCGATAGACTCAGTTGGGCCTACTGGTATTGTAAAGGGAATGTCGGGCGGAGTAGCAACAATAAGTTATTCGGTAGCCACTGGCTGTTCGGCTACACGCAGCATTACTTCAATTACAGCGCCGCCTATTATTGGTATACATAATCTGTGTGCCTGGGGCGATACTATGAATGTCAGTGATGCTAATACTACAGGTATTTACACTAGTACCTATGCCATCGTTACCAATCTTGGTGGTGGACTAGGCAGGGTATCAGCCAGTGCGCCGGGAGTGGCCTCGGTAACTTATCAGCTACCATCCGGATGCATTACGACATCCACTTTTACAGTAAATCCGCTGCCCAACCTGATAAGCGGAGTTGCTAATTTGTGCGTTGGTGATTCATTATTGCTGTCAGATGTTACAGCCGGAGGGTATTGGAGTACAACCGGAACCGGGGTTGCTACTATTGGCAGTTCATCGGGAAGGGTGAGGGGAGTAGGGGCTGGCACGGCAGTTATAACTTATACCCTTGCCGCTACTGGTTGTAAAACCGATACCACCATCATTATACTTGACTTACCCATAGCTGGTATAATTACCGGCGTGGGTAGTCTATGTGCCGGGTCTACAGTTGCGCTTACCGATAGTGTTGCAGGAGGAATATGGAGCGCCGGTGGTTTGCATGCAACAGTTACGGGTGGGGTAGTTAGCGGCATTTCTGCAGGGGCCGACACTGTAATTTATGCGGTAACCAATATGTGCGGAACTACTGATGCAATAAAGCCAATGACAGTAAACCCGGTTCCGGCAGTTGGTCCAATCACCGGCAGAGACAGCATGTGTGTCGGGAATACGGTATTGCTTTCTGATTCTTCTTCAGGCGGAATATGGTCTGCGGTTAATCCGATGGCAACCGTTTCTGTTTCCGGATTAGTGACCGGGATTACTGCCGGAATGGATACCATTTTGTATACTTTAAGCAACGCATGGTGCTCGGCAACCAGTCAGTTGCCTGTTAAAGTGATTGCCATTGACCAATGCGGAGCGCTTATTATCAGCCAGAAAAATACGCTCAATTCTGATCAGTTTAGCATCTGGCCCAACCCAACTGACGGCAAAATAGTGGTTTCAGTAAGCCAATCGGGCTTGGTTACTATTTCAAATGTATTGGGTAGTAAAATTGCTGCGTTCCCTGTTTCTGAAGGAGATAATATAATAACCCTGTCCGATACCTTAGCCGGGGGGATTTATTTTATTGAATTTGATGGAACCGGCATCAGGCGGCAGTTGAAATTTGTTTTGTCTAAATAGTAAGACAATATCTTTTCTTATTCACACTGCAAAAGACTATGACCAAAATCATTTCAGATAAATGGGTTGTAAAATATTTTTACAACTCAGGAATTTGTTTGTTTTATTATGCAACCAGAAACTATAAAGAATAAAGGCAGAGGCCGCATATTTGATAATGATATATTGGAATTTCTGTCCAGAACCAGTCCGTTGGTTATTTATGCTATTTATTTTCCGGTAATTATTGGTATGTTATATTATGGACATACCACAAAAGGTTTATCCATAGGTTTTGAGACATTCTTATTTGTTATCGGCATATTTTCATGGAGCCTGTTTGAGTATTTTGCCCATAGGTTCCTGTTTCATATGCCGGCAAATAGCCCCCGCGCAAAAAGGTTTGTGTTTGTTATGCATGGTATTCACCACGAATATCCACGCGATAAAGGAAGGCTTTTTATGCCCGTTATTCCAAGTGTAACATTGGCAAGTATTATTTTCTTCACCATGAAGTTATTGATGGGCTGGAATGCACTGGCATTTTTCCCAGGGTTCTTGCTGGGCTATCTCATTTATGGCTCCATGCATTATGCCATTCATGCTTTTGCGCCACCCAAATTCATGAAGGCGCTCTGGCGTAACCATGCCATGCACCATTACGAAACACCCGATATGGGTTATGGAGTAAGCTCTGTATTGTGGGATATTATTTTTGGTACGGTTCCCAAGCTGAAAAATAAGTAATTTGGGGCCTGAATTTTGTTTGCCGCCTAAAACTAACGTTATGAATGAGATACTGAAGAATATTTATGACAGAAGGGCAGTAAGGAAATACAAAAATGTTTCGGTATCCAAAGACCTGATAGAGATATTGCTCGATGCCGGACGGATGGCCCCATCAGCCATGAATCGCCAGCCCTGGAAGTTTTACGTGCTAACTGATGTAAAGAAAATAAAGGCCTTTTCGAAGGAAATAGCCGAAAATGCCATTAAGGAAATAAAGCATGTAAGTCCAAAAGAGGCTTCAGAAGTGAATCTGAGTTCATTTCATTTGTCTACCATGATCAATTTCCTGAAGAATGAGGATCACGTTTTTTATGGAGCGCCCGTGGTTATTTTTATCACCAGCCCCAAGACTGATGAATGGGGTGCAATTGATACAGGAATGTGCGCCCAGAATATTATGTTGGCTGCAAAGGCATTAGGTTTGGATAGCTGCCCGGTAGGTTTTGCCCGCTTTATTACACAGGCCAAGGATTATTACAAGCTCAATATACCAGATGAAGAGCAGGTGCAGCTTGCAATAATAGTAGGTTATGGCGATGAGCAACCTGAGGTTCATGAGCGCATGGAGAATAATGCGGTGTATCTTTAGGATTCGCGTATTGACCATGCCTGAAAACGCTTCAATAGCCTTTTGAAATCCGGCATGTTTTCTTGTTACAATAAATCTGAGTTATTTCCTTTTTCAGATTTTGATAAATGCCATTACTTATCCGTACCTTTGCAGCCCGAAAAAAAATGGAATTTGTGATTACTCTGGTAATTGCCGGGAAAGAATAAGTCTGCCGGATTTACTACTTTCTACTCACAACTTTCGACTGAAAAAAAATGATTTCAATTAATAATTTATCGCTTCGCTACGGCAAGCGGGTGTTGTTTGAAGATGTGAATATTAAATTCACTGAAGGTAATTGTTATGGTATTATCGGAGCCAATGGCGCCGGTAAATCAACTTTCCTGAAGATAATATCGGGTGAAATAGATGCAACTACTGGCAGGGTAGATATTTCGAAAGGCTCACGTATGAGTGTTTTGAAACAGAACCATAATGAGTTTGATGAGGTTACCGTTTTAGATACGGTAATACGCGGCAATACCGTACTTTATGATATCATGAAGGAAAAGGATGCTTTGTATGCCAAGGAGGATTTTACTGAGGAAGATGGTATCAAGGCAGGAGAGCTGGAAGGGCTTTTTGCCGAGATGGACGGATGGAATGCCGAAAGTGATGCGGCAACCTTGCTGAGTAACCTAGGTATTAAAGAAGAATTTCACTATAAACTGGTTAAAAATATTGATGGCAACCAGAAGGTGAGGGTGTTGCTTGCCCAGGCCCTGTTTGGTCATCCGGATATATTATTGCTCGATGAGCCTACCAATGACCTGGATATAGAAACCATTATCTGGCTGGAAGATTTCCTTGCCGATTACGATAAGATAGTATTGGTTGTATCGCATGACCGTCACTTCCTCGATACAGTATGTACGCACGTAGCTGATATAGATTTTGGTAAGATTAATATATATACCGGTAACTATACATTCTGGTACGAAAGCAGCCAGTTGTTGTTGAAACAGCGTGGTGATCAGAATAAAAAGGCTGAAGATAAAATTGCCGAGCTAAAAGAGTTCATTGCCCGATTCTCGGCCAATGCATCTAAGTCTAAACAGGCAACTAGCCGGAAGAAAGCGCTGGATAAAATTAAGCTGGATGAAATGCGCCCATCCAACCGTAAATACCCTGCCATACTGTTTAATAACCAGGTAAGGGAAGCCGGAGACCAGATCATTGAAGTTAAAAATCTTAGCAAGACTTTTCATGGAGAGGTGTTGTTTAAGGATATCAGCTTCGATCTGAAGAGGGGGCAAAAGGTAGCTGTGTTATCCGGTAACTCGCTGGCTACCAGGGCTTTTTACGCTATACTTTCAGGAGAAGATAAGGAATATGAAGGGATGTTCAAATGGGGTGTAACTACCACCATGGCTTATCTTCCATCAGACAATGCCGGTTATTTCGCCAATGACGATAATAACCTGGTAGACTGGCTGAGGCAGTATTCGGAAGAAAAAGATGAAACGTTTATTCGCGGATTCCTGGGAAGGATGCTGTTTACCGGTGAGGAGACTTTGAAGAAATCGACTGTATTGAGCGGGGGAGAAAAAGTGCGTTGTATGCTTAGCCGCATGATGATGATGAAAGGAAATGTGCTGCTGATGGACGAGCCAACAAATCACCTTGACCTGGAAAGTATTACCGCGCTCAATAACGGTATGAAGGATTTCAGGGGTACTATCCTGTTCACAACGCGTGACCATGAGCTGGCTAATACAGTTGCCACCCGCGTACTTGAATTAACCCCCAATGGCCTCATTGACCGCGAAATGTCGTTTGATGAGTATATGACCAATGATAGGGTAAAGGCTGTAAAAGCTGAAATGTATGGGAGTGTGATGGTGTAAAGGCTTATTCAGCAGATTTATTTTTTTTGATATTTTGATAGAGATGTTGCCTGGCAACGTCTCTATTTGATTTTGAGCTGGTACTATCGGTATTAAAATTAATGCTTGGAATAAATAGATGAAATAGATCTCTTCAACCTCATGGCTCTTAAATAAACCTACAACTTTACCAATTTCTGCATTTTGGTGCCATTTTCGCCTCTTAATGTTACATAATACAATCCCTTGGGCAATAATTTAAATGCATATTGTCTGAATAAACAACAATATTTCAAAATATGCCCAAAAATCATTCATAAAGACTGTATTCATGGTTCCCCTTATTGGGTCTGGGTTTTTAGGGGGTTAATATTTAGAAAGAAATTGATGAGAATTATACTATTCTAACCTTTTTTAACGTGGTTAATTGAGACATAAGTCCTAAATTCGCATTCTAATCTTACTAAATGTTGCAAACAGATTATATTCACGTGCCTTATGGCAGAACCGTGCATGGCGAAGAAGAAATAGCCGCAGTTGTTAACGTATTGCGTACCTCAACCCAGATGGGCAAACATGTACGTGCTCTCGAAGAGGGAGTTGCTGCTCTTTATAACAAGAAATTCGGTATTGGTGTGAACAGTGGCTCCTCAGCCCTCTACCTTGCTGCCGACCTGCTGAACTATGAACCGGGGGCGGAAATCATTACTCCTGCGCTTACGTTCTCTACCACAGTGGCGCCAATAGTAAAAAAAGGATGGCTGCCTGCGTTTGTTGATGCCGAAGAAGGCACTTACAACCTGGATGCCAATAAAGTAGAAGAAATGATAACGCCTAAAACAAAGGCGATGATCATTCCTAACCTTATTGGTAATCTGCCGAACTGGAAACAACTAAGGGAAATAGCCGATAAGTATAATCTGTTTGTGCTGGAAGATTCGGCGGATACGCTGGGCGCCGAAATTGATGGCGCATCAAGCGGAAGATATACCGATATGAGTACTACCAGCTTTTACGGCTCGCACATCATCAACTGCGGCGGCAATGGCGGTATGCTTTGTGTGAATGAGCAGGCCCATTACGACCGTGGCCGGTTGCTGAGGAGTTGGGGCCGCAGTTCGTCGCTGTTTGTAGAGAGTGAGAAGATTGAAAACCGATTTAATGTGGAGATAGATGGTATTCCTTATGATGCAAAATTTGTGTTTGAGGAGCCTGGATATAATATTGAACCATCAGAAATGGGCGCGGCTTTCGGGCTGGTGCAACTGAGCAAGCTGGGTCAGAACATTGATACACGTACCGCCAACTACAAGCGCATGCGCGAGTTCTTCAAGCAGTATGAAGAGTTCTTTATCCTGCCCAACCAATTACCAAATTCCCGCACCGGCTGGCTGGCATTTGCTACCACGCTAAGGGAAACGGCTCCGTTCATCCGCCGCGACCTGCAGATATTCCTGGAGAAAAGGAATATACAGACCAGAACCGTGTTTACGGGGAATATATTGAGGCAGCCAGGCTTTAAGCATGTGCCAAGCAAGGTGGCTAAGGGTGGCTATCCGGAGTCAGACAAAGTGATGAGGGGCGGGATGTTGATGGCCTGCCATCATGGATTGAACGATGCCCAGATCAGTCATGTGATGGAGAGCGTTACAGAGTTTATGAAAAACATATAATATGCTGAATATTCTGATAATGGGGTATCTCTCGTACCGTAACGGGCTGAGAGCGAAAACAAAAGGGCAAAGCCCGGTATTGTGGGGGCTGATCACTTTTTTTGCTTATTTCTTCGCGTTGGTATTCGGGATGTACTTTGTTATCCTCACTTTTTGCAAAGACTCTATTGACCTGACCCATAATACGGCTTTCGATTACAAGGCGAGTATGGCCATGGCCGAAAAGATGGATGCGGTTCTGGCCGCCAATCCGTTGCGGATGCTGACGATATGGATGATAGGTTTTGGAGGGTACTTATTGGTGAGATATATCATAGACCGTAAGCCGGACAAGAAAGAACCTGAAGTGCACTGGATGGATAAAATGGGGCAGGGAGGGGAGTAGTTGATAAGTTGAATAGTTGATAAGTTGATAAGTTGATAAGTTGAATTGTTGATAGGTTGATAGGTTGATAAGTTGAAAGGTTGATTGGTTGAAAGGTTGATAAGTTGAAAGGTTGATAAGTTGAAAGGTTGATTGGTTGGGGTAATTGGCATCTGCAATTGTTCAAGTATTGAGCTTGGGGTAGAGTATAGGCTGATAAATAATATTTTAGCATTTAAGCAATTCAAATGGAAACATTTGTGTTAAATAAAACCGGTTTACTGGAAGGATTAAAGGGCCATAGCCAGGAGATAAGATCCTATGGAGTAAAATCAGTTGGCTTATTTGGCTCCTTTGTGAGAAATACTGCTACAGAGCGGAGCGATATTGATTTGCTGGTTGAATTTGAACCAAGGCAAAAAACTTACGATAATTTTATGGAGTTATCTTTTTTTCTTGAAAATCTATTTGGTAGAAAAATCGAGATCGTTACTCCCCAATCATTGAATAAATATATCGGGCCGCATATTTTAAATGAGGTTGAAAATGTCAGTCTCTGATTTTGAATTGCTCAGGCATATCCGGAATATAATAACTGATAAATTGCCGCCATTACAGTTGTTTATCTCCGGATTTGTTTTGTGATTTTTCAGGCAATTTCTAATGCCAATTGTTTTCCCAATCCAAAACAATGTTGTAATATCAGGGCAAAATTAATTTTGTGATAGAGATAATTGTCCTGATAAGGCTTACAAAAGTTATTGGCCGGCTTGCCTTGCAAAAGGGGCTTAAACTGGGAACCTGGAAACTCTATTGTATTCTGGCGTGGTTTGGGGCTGAGGTTTTTGGAATAGTAGTTGGCCAACTGTTAATTGGTGATGTTTATTCCGGCTTGTTGCTTGGATATATTATGGCGATAATTTCCTATTTCGTTTTAAAGCAGGTACTGAAGAATAAGCCGGATAAGGAGGAGGATTGGCTTTCGCAAATAGGTCAGGATATGGAGCCTGCGGACCCTAATCAGGTGAAATATTAATCACCAGCCTCCATGAATTTCTGAATTCAGAAAGTTCATTTATTTTCACTTAATTTTGCATTAAATAATACAAGTTGATTTTTGATAACTTTTACGAATTTATGAAACTTAAATATGCTAACCATACATCCGGAATATATTACAGATCATGCCGGCCAGAAAATGGTAATGCTACCTGTTGCTGAGTTCAACAGTATTTTAGAAGAACTTGAGGAAATGGATGATGTCCGCCTTTATGATGAGGCCAAAATGAACGATACAGGGGAGCGCATACCTATGGAAGAAGCCTTCAGAATGATTGAGGCTATACGAAAAAATGGATAATCATGGCTTATTCATTAAACTTTAGCAGGCAGGCCCTAAAGGAATTAGAGAAAATAAGCGAGCCGTTTTACAGCAAAATAAATATGGATTAAAGTTACCACCCCAAAATAGTCTTCAGTTTAGCCATTCCGCTTTTACTCACCATAACTTTGGCTCCGCAATGCAGCAGGGCAATATGGCTTTCTTTTTCGTAAGGCTCTATGCGCATAAGCTGTGTTACAGGCACCAGGTAGCTGCGGTGCACCCGCACAAATTGCTGCGGATCGAGTGTAGTTTCAATGTGTGAGAGTGTATTCTTTTTCAGATAGCTGCCCTTCTCGGTAACGATCTTTATGTAGTCGTCATTGGCTTCTATGTAGTATATGTCCTTGGCGGGTATGATGCGGATAAGTCCGTTATCTTTTACCACAATACGGTGCTGGTAGCCTTCGTAAATGTTGTTTTCGAGTAAGGGCGCTATGGAAGTGACTTCACGGTTGGTAGCCTGCTGCAGCCATTTCTGCATGGCTTTTTCGAAACGATCTTTGATGATGGGTTTTAAAAGATAGTCGATGGCATGCGACTCAAATGCTTTAAGTGCATATTCATCAAATGCCGTGGTGAAAATGACAGCGGGAGGTTTATCGAGCAGCTCAAGCATTTCGAATCCATTGAGGCGGGGCATCTGTATATCTAGAAAAATAAGATCAGGGTTGTGCTCCTGTATGGCTTTGAAACCTTCAAATCCATCTGCGCATTCGGCTACTACCTGCACCTGGGTGTAGGGTTGCAGCAGCGTTTTTATCAGTTGCCTGGCCAGTGGTTCGTCATCTATCAGGATTACTTTGTACATGGTTTTGCGGTATTTTTAAAATGGTTGTAAAATTCTGTTCGTCTTTTGTGGTCTCAAGTAAATCAGCCCTGGCATAAAGAAGATATAACCTTCGCTGAACGCCGGTGAGTCCGAAGCCCGTGCCCTTGGGCGGCTCTGTGTTGGCATCGTATGGGTTGGTGATAGTTATGGTAAGAATGGAGCCTTCCAGCGCTATATGAATGATGATACTAACCGTGCCCGTCTTGCCATATAGCCCGAATTTGATTGCGTTTTCGAGGATAGGTTGCAGCAGGAAGGGAGGGATTTTAGCATCATCGGTGTAGTCTTTTTCGAAGTGAACCTGGAGCCTGTCTCCAAACCTTACAGACTCAATAGCCAGATAAGACTGTATATAAGCCAGTTCATCGGCAACCGGTATTACATCTTCAGATTCGCGCCTTACAGACCTTCGCAGGAAATCGGAAAGACGACCTATCATTTCCTGGGCCTTATCGGGCGCTACCATTATAAGGGCGCTGATGGAGTTGAGGCTATTATACAGGAAATGAGGTTGTAACTGCTGGCGTAGCTTAAACAATTCGGCCTCCTTGAGCAGCACAGAAGCATCCGTTTGCATCTGGAAGCGGGAATCGAGTGAGGAAATATTCTTGCGGAGGGCAGAATTGGTAGCCATCCAGCTATTGAATATCCAGACAATAATAAACCGCAATGGAATAGAATGCATAAACCAGGGGCGGTAATCGGGATAATCAGATTCTGGAAGGATTATTTTCATCATTTCCCAATCAATGAAAACTGCTGCTCCACTTATAAGCACAGCAACAATAAGGGCATAAGGAAAGATAGCGGCACTGGTAGGGTAGGACCTGATCAGGAGCATGATAATCCAGACAGAGGTGCACAATAAAAGACTGCTGCCAATGCTGTCGGCCAATGCTGGTTTCCACTCAAGCTGGAGTACAATATGCAGCACATACACATGAATAGCCAGCACTACGAGCGCCAGTACCATCACCATCCAGAGTATGTATCTTTTAATAAAAGTGTATTTTGAAATTAAAAATGCAATTTATATCAAATGTCTGATCAACCTGTAATTTAAATGACGAGGTAAATTTCAGACTTTGATTGGCGCTATGAAGTATGAAAATCAAATGCTCCATAAAGGAGCAGGTACCAATTCAGCTTCGCGCACCATGGAAAATAATAAGCCTCCATTGGTGAGGCTTACCGGTTGCAGGTCTTTTACTGCCAGCATGCGCCAGCAAATGGTGCGGCCATGTCGATCGATAAAAGTAGCTTCCTCATTTTTGCCGGTAGATCTGGCTTCCATAAGCGCAGATTCGTGGTTGTCGGCATAAATTAAGCGCCATTGTTCTTCATACTGGTCAGTTGGCTGCCCTTCGCATTCAATTCTGTAGATAATCTGAGCGGTGAAAGATTGCATTTGCTAAAATCTTAAGTAGTTATAGAAGGAGGAAATTAGAAAATATTGCACTGAAGGTTAATAGGATTTGAGTTCGATGCTGCCGAATGAGCAAGTACCTCTGAGGATGAGTGTCTTTTTATTTTCTCCGGTGGTACCGGTCTGAATAGAGCGGGCATCTTCCACATTTCCGAAAGCAGGATTAATCTCATTCTGAACTTCCCAATGGGAAGGAACAATGATCTCCAGTCCGCCAAAAGACACTTTGCATTCGAGTACAACAGACTGTTCGACGAAATCAGCCTGGGTTAAGTTTAGCTCACAGCCGCCAAAGGTCAGGGATACAATGCCGCCTTTGAAGTCTTTGGCAGTAACTACTTCCTTTCTGCCACCAAATGTCGCATCAATATTCAGGGTACTATCGGTGGAAATAGAAGCGTTGAAATTGCCAATAGGGTAGCATTTATCCCTGCGGCGGGGCCTGAAAGCAATAGACAAGCCGATGAGCAGAATTAATGCCGGCCATACAAAATTCCGGGAAGGTTGCCCCATGATCATAAATTGGGGTGTAAGATTAAGACCGCCAATCAGGATCAGTATCCACCAGGCATTGTTCCGGAAATTATGCTTAATACCAGTTAAGATACCTATAATGATAAGGATAAAGGGCCAGGATAAATTGAAACTAAAGGGAATAATACCCATAGTGCGCAGGAGCAGAGCAACACCTACAATAGCTATTGCCATGCCGAAAATCATCCGGTTTTTTTGCCTCTTTTCACCATATTTTCTGAACCGTTCTTCAGAAAATTGTCCGGAATCTCTGAATCTGTTGCTGTAATTACGATCGTTCATTTCAATATTAATTGTGGTACAAATGTATATACATCAAAAAACGTGCAGAAATAGTATTAGGTAAGAAAATAAGGAATGTCGGTAAGGGGGTGAAAAATGTCGGTAAACGGAATTGGGTGGAACTTCAGATTTTCATAAGTGGTAAGCTAAAACTGATGACGATACAAATATGGGAGTTTGGCGGATTTTTAAATTAACTTTGCGCCCCATAAAAGTATAACCATGCGCCACATTATTCAACCTAAGATTATTATTCTGAGTTTTTTAGTATTGTTTCTGTTTCAATCAACTGCCAATGGGCAGGAGGAGGTGAAAAAGAAGAAACACAGGACAGGATCAGTTTATTTCAGTTGGGGGTATAACGAGGAGTGGTATACCACCTCAACACTGCATGTGCAGCAAGATGGATTGGGCAACAGTTACGACTTGGTGCATGTACAGGGCAATGATCATAAAGGATGGGATGACGGAATATTGAACAAGGCGCTCACCATACCTCAGTATAATTACCGTATTGGCTATTATTTTAATGAAAAGCAGGATATGGGTGTTGAATTTAACTTCGACCATACCAAGTATATTATTACCGATGGCCAGACAGTACACATAAAAGGAACATTGAATCATAATCCGGTTGATGCCAACCTTGTTTTCTCACAGACCAATGGATTTTATTATTTCCTGAACAATGGCGCCAATTTCTTTTTATTCAATTTTGTGAAGCGCATAGGGTTGTATAACACCAAGGACAATAACTTAAGAATTGACCTGATAGGGAAGGTGGGTGTAGGGCCGGTGATACCACACGTACAGAATAGTTTTTTTGCGCAGGAGAATCTGCCGCATTTTCAACTTGGTGGGTGGAATATGGGGCAGGAGACTGTTATCAGGGCAACAATTATGAAGTATGCTTTTGTGGAGTTTTCGGAAAAAGTAGATTATGCCCGATATAGTCACCTGAATGTTTACCAGGGTCTGGCCAAACAAAATTTCGGAACCATTGAACTGATAGCCAGTATAGGATTTATCTTACCGACTCATAAGGGTAACCCCATGTTTTCCGATAATTCCAAGCGGACTAATCATGGTTTATAAAATACTGTTGGCAGGCTTATGATTGTTTTATAGCGAGCCAGATCTCCAGGGAACGTTGATGAAATAAGTTCCACCATATTGCGAAGTTATATTCCTTTTTTTAACTGCCATAGCTTTAGCGAAGGCATGTTTTATGAGGCATGCCCGCAAGGGCACGAGCGCAGCTCTATCTGCGTCCCGAAAGCTTTCTTCTGGATTAAGACTTTTGCAACAAAATAAAGATGGAACGGCAAAGCCCTCACTGAGACAAATAAAAATGATTATGAACGAGGTAATAGAACGAGTAAGATGGTGGGAGTTATTTTCTTCGTTCCTTACCTATGCTACGAATTGAATAATAGAATTATAGTTCAAAAAAAATCGCCACTCATTGTTAAATGGTGTGGCAATTTTAGTGAAAGCGGATACTATATTTCTTATTTATTATTATCTTAGCAAAAATCAAATAATTATGAGGCGAATATTTATTTTATCTTTTCTATTGTTTTCAGCTAATTATTCATTTGGTCAGGCAACAGAAGATCTGACCGTGGAATTATCGGCCACTACCCAGGTGTCTCCCCCCAGGATAACCTTAAACTGGAAACCTCGTACTTATGATCCGCCAAGCTATGTTATTTACAAAAAAGCAAAAACATCTTCGAGTTGGGGAACTCCAATAGTTACACTCACTTCGGCAGACAGTACCTATGCAGATAATGCTGTAATAGCAGATTCTGCCTATGAATATCAGGTCAAAGCAAATGGTGCATCACTCAATGGCACCGGATATATTTACGCAGGTATCAAAAATCCGGCAATTCATAACAGAGGTGCTTTAATATTAATGGTTGACAGTACATTCTCAGATTCTTGTTCCGCAAGGATAAAGACCATGATGCAGGATATAAGCGGAGATGGCTGGGAAATTTTAAGGCATGATGTGCCCCGTACCATGCTGGATACAAGTGTTATGAATTTGATCAGTCATGACTATGCAACTCATACTAATGTGAAGTCGGTTTTACTGCTTGGGCATGTAGCTGTGCCATATAGCGGAGACCTTAATCCGGATGGACATCCTGACCATCTGGGTGCATGGCCTGCTGATGTATATTACGCCTGCGTGCCAGGAGCATGGACTGATGTAAGTGTTAATGATGTAAGCGGGGGCTATACGGCCAATCATAATGTGCCTGGTGATGGCAAATGGGACGAAACGATGATACCTACAGCAACACAGATGCAGGTGAGCAGGGTGGATTTTTACAATATGCCAGCCTTTGGTACAACTGAAGTACAGATGATGAACAGCTACCTTACCAAAGATCATATCTATAAAATGGACTCTTTGGCCGTTATTCACAGAGGCCTGATCAGCGATAATTTCGGGTATTTCTCAGGTGAGGGATTTGCCCAGAATGGATGGCGAAATTTTGCACCACTGGTTGGAAAAGACAGCGTACATGTTATTCCGTTTGTTTCCTCACTGGCTGCATCCAGTTACCAATGGGCTTATGGTTGTGGTGGCGGAACATTTACCAGTGCCGGTGGTATAGGGGCAACTACTGATTTTGTTTCAAATCCTGAGAATGGGATTTTTACTATGCTTTTTGGTAGCTACTTCGGAGACTGGAATGTGCAGAATAGTTTTCTCAGAGCGCCATTGTGTAGCTCTACGCCAGCTCTTACCAATTGCTGGGCAGGCAGACCTAACTGGTTTTTCCATCACATGGCCCTTGGTGAAAACATCGGGTATGGAGCCAGGCTGACACAGAATAATAATGGCGTACTTTATCAGCCGGCCAATTATGGCGCAGAATGGGTGCATATTGCTTTGATGGGCGATCTGACATTGAGGACTGATTATATTAAACCAATAAGCAGCCTGTTGATATCAGCGCCATTGCATAATGGAGCAATACTTAACTGGACCGCCTCTCCCGCCCCCGGGGTAGTAGGATATTATGTATATAGGGCAGATAGCGCTTATGGATATTTTCAACAGGTGTCAACTTTGTTAACAGCTACTATCTTTCACGATATCACTGGCCATAACGGGCACAAATTTTACATGGTAAGACCAGTGAAATTGCAAACAACACCATCAGGAGGATATTACAATCTGGGTATAGGTGTTACAGACACCGCAACTATTTCGTTTGCATCATCGCTTGGTGTAGCTGTTGTTACACCTTCAGTTCAAACAACGGTATTTCCTAACCCTGCCAATGATGTGCTGCAAATCTCTCTGAATGCTGCAAATTCCGGAGTGGTTACTATGTATATTGTTAATGAGGCCGGACAGCAGATGAATATGGCTACAAAGCAACTGAATGCCGGTGAAAATATGTACCAGCTTAATGTTTCGAAATATGCAGCAGGTATATATAATCTGATTGTGAAATCGGAAGGGAATGAGAATGTAACTAAATGGATAAAGCTGTAGCAACCAGCCAATAAGTTATAAAGCAGGATAGCCTTGAAATCATGATTTCAAGGCTATCCTGCTTAAATGCAGTAAATATTTAAAGGAATCGATTACGCAGCTGTTTTTTGGTTGCCAACAAATAATCGCTCCACGGATTTAATATCATTCATGAAATCCATTGGACTGTCAGGGGTGATGATGATTTTATTACCTGATGTTTCGATCATTATAAAGTTGCATCGTTGTGTGCAATACCAACGCATGCTGCCCATTTTTTTGTTGTAGTAGGAACCTGTGTATCCAAAAAGACCACCATTCCCGAAAGTCCTGATGACACCTTTCATTTCCTCTTTCTCAACAATTCTGATTGATTTTATATCGGAGAAATCAATAGTAACAGGATACCATTTTCTGTCGATGGTAATAGCATTATTGCCAATAGTTACAGCTATAGGTTTGAGGTAATACATTGCGGTGATCAGGCCAATCAGTATGACCGGAGCCAAACCAGGGCCAATGAGTAATGAGATTTGTTTGCCCGACTTGAGGTAGGCAAAGTATCCGGTGCAGAATATGACCATCGAAAGTGCAAAAACACACCAGGTTATTATGATGGACAACCGATCGAGAGATGAATTATAACGGTACATGATCGTTCGATTTTAGTTTTTGGTATTATTCAGTTAATGTTTAATAAACTTAATAATGTGCGGCATTAAGCCTGGGCAAAGGGGCAAGGTAGGTTTGTTGTAGGTAGCGAAATTCTCCTGTCTGTCGGCTGAGGATTGTTTTAACACATGATTCATGCCTTCTATTATGATCTTATTGGCATGTTTATTTCCCTTCTTTAGCAATTTGGCATCTGAAATGCTAACCTGCAAATCGGTAGCTCCCTGGAGGATAAGGGTGGGTATTTTTAGCTTTTTAATTTCTTTCTGAGGATTGTATTTCATTGAGGATGCCAGATAGGCCTGAACTGAAGAGCGGAAAAGGGCCTGAAGCTCAGTCGGTACACTCTCTACGATATGACCTGCTTTGATGCTGTCGCAAATAGACCTGGCTCTGGCTCCCAGTGTTTTAGACTGTGCATTCAGTTGGGTGACGATTAGCTTGTCCATCGATTTTCCGGGGCCGGCTAAGGAGATATAACCTGCGACTTTTTCTCTGCCGGATGCAATCATGCCAATAAGTGATCCTTCGCTATGGCCAAGTACATAAACTTCGGAAAAGCGGTTGTCTTCTTTGAGCATTTTAATAATGGCCACAGCATCATTGATATAGTCGTCGAAACGGATGGTTGATTCGTCTTTAAGCGCCAGGCTACTTTCGCCTACTCCACGTTTATCATACCGAAGGGTGGCTATGCCTGCATTCTTTAATGAGTCTGCCATCATAATGAAAGCATTGGTTTTTGCCCCTAAAGAGTTATTACAATTGCGATCGGTAGGGCCGGAGCCTGCTATTAAAATAAGAACCGGAAATTTTTTGCTGCCATCGGGTATGGTAAGGGTACCATAAATGCTGCCAGTCGGAGATTTGTATTCAAAGTTGGACTTCTCCTTGTGTGCACTGTCCTGTGTACTTTCATCCTGGTAAGGAACAAATCTGAATTTATCAATCTGATTTTCTTTATTTAAAGAAATGCTAAGTCCAAGTAGCTCTTTCTCGAAAACAGACCGGTACATGGCAGAATTAGCCTTCTGGTTTTTAAGTTCAACCTTAATGAATGCACCATACTGAGAATAAAGCCCCTTCATGGCTTCTGAAAATTTTTCGGCAGTCATTAGTTTTTTGCCCCTATCAGACATCAGGTAGTAGACACTATCCATTTTCTGGTTATTATACAGTCTTTGCAAGTGGGCAACAACACCATCGAAGTCGCGGACAGACTGGGCAAAACTGCTTAGGCTGAAAATCAGGGCAATTAATGTGATTGTGATTTTTTTCATTTTATTTAGGTTAAAAGTGAATAAGTGTAATGCAATGCTACTTGAGAAATGACCTCGGCAACTATCAGTCCGGCAATAAATACCCATGCACTTTTGCTGCCTTTTAAATTGGCTGAAACTGAAAAAGCATTGTACAAAAGAGCGATGAACCATATCACGAAAACCAGGCCAAAAAGTGATAATGCAATAGTTAATCCATCAATGCTCTTAAGAATCTGTGCAGGGTCGGAGGTGATTGGCAGTTGTTTAATGGGTTTTATTCCGAATCCGATAAATGAGAAAAAGATCAGGGGCCAGCGGGCCAAAGCTATTGTACCTGCAATATCTATTAACCGTACAGCAGATTGTGAAAAAAAGCGGCCAAATAGATAAAGCGATATGGTCAGGCTAGCCCAATCGATAACTGGTTCAATAAAATAGACTATTCCTGATGTTGCATGTCCCGAATGAACGTCAATTGCGCCATCGAAATGGGTATTGCTAAAACTGCAAATAAAGGCAGTAAGCAGCATTACCGACCATCCGATAATCAGGGCCTTTTCACCGGCAATATATATAAACGGATTAAACAACCATTTTTTCATTATAAGACAGGTTTAAAATTTTTCTGGTTGGTTTCGATTTTTAAAATTATGTCGTCAAGAAGATTCCTGACAGTGGGGTAGCTAAGGCTTAAATTCTGAGCCATTATTTTAAGGCTGCCACTGCACTTCACAAAGTCAATTATAAAATCCTGCTCCTGCTGGGTTAATGCAGCTAAAAGCGGAAGCTGGAAAATGCCGGTCACTTCCGTTTTGCATTTTTCGCAAATGAGGCTTTTCACTTGTAGCGTTGCGGAGCAACTGGGACAAATATGTGGGAGGTTCTTTTGCATATCTATGCACAAAAGTAGATAAAAAATAAATAAAATTTAGTTTTTTCTAAATAAAATTGAAAAAATAATAAACAATAGTGAGTTTGTAAGATGTAACTGGTTATTCCTTTCAACTCCAGCTTAACTTATTAAGCTATCAATTTCTAAGCTAATATCTCCTGAAATCCAAAATAAAAATCCAATATTTTTGCAATTAAAAAAATGATGGACATTATAACATATACCCCCCTAATCCCCAATCAATTAGCCCAGAAAAAAAATCTATGATAGACCGTATACGGTCTGTCATAGTACGAAATCCGTACTATCATAGAAATTCTTTTTTGCCAATCCAATCACCTGTCCGACCTTTATTAGCTAGTAATCTGGTTGTTTAGGTGTATTTATAATATTAATAATCGATCAATTGAATAGTTAAGTAAGACTTTCAAAATAATTCCTACAAATTAAGGATAAATTCTGTAGTTGAGTTCTGGGATGTTGGGATGGTAGCGAATTCGTTTTTTGTCCAATTGGTTTTTGTCTACTTTGATTCCG
>CAIUZK010000146.1 GCA_903903635.1 uncultured Bacteroidota bacterium | reverse complement strand
TATCGAACGAAAAACCTAATTTTATGTGATATTAATCCCACATATCGGCACTACGCTTTTCTACATAGCAGTCTTAAAATAATTCATTATTCGCAGATTTTACGCCTCATAAAAAAGAAATATAACTTCGCAATATGGTGGAACTTATTTCATCAACGTTCCTAAGATTAAATTAAGATAACATTTGGATTTAAAATTTAACCTTTAGGTCTGTCAACCGTCAAAAGAAAGACATGAACCGGCGGCATAATTTTGGTAACCACACTTTATACTGAGCTTAGTTGAAAATCAGCATATTCTTAGCCACTACTATTTTGTGGCTTTTTTCTTCTTTAAATGTCTCAGCCCAGGCTGCCAGGCATGCTATACCAATAATCTCCACCGATTCTGCCCGTGTTGATACCCCGCTGCTGGTTTGCACCTCACCCGACAATTGTAATGACCAGAAAGACCTGATAGATGTTTTCAGGAATGTGCTGCACCATGGGGCAGGCAAAAGAGCAGATACCGGAGCAATTAAATCGACCAAATTAAGGGTATCGGTTGTACCTGCGGCCGGCTATACCCTGCAAACCGACATCGCAGGCGTAGTGGCAGCCAATGCTGCTTTTTACACCCATAAAGATGCCAATGCTTCTACTATAACAACCAGCTTCACCTATACCAAGCGCGACCAGATAATTCTCCCGCTCCAGGCCAATATCTGGACCCTGGGCAATAAGTACAATATAGTTATCGACTGGCGCTACCTGTACTATCCCAGCTACACCTATGGGCTGGGAGGTTATACCTCGGCGCTCAATGGTTATGTTATCGACTTCTCGGCCATACATCTGCACCAGGCCCTGCTGCGCCAGTTGGCCCCTGATATGTATGCCGGTGTTGGGTACAACCTCGATTATTTCTGGAACATTTACGAAATGAATCCGCCGGGCAATAAGGTTACCGATTTCGAGACCTATGGCTTTGCCCGCACCGAATTCGCATCCGGCTTCACGTTCAATTTTCTGTACGACAACCGCAAAAGCTCCATCAATCCAGATAAGGGCAATTATGTGAATGTGGTTTACCGGCCCAATCTTACGGTATTCGGCAACACTGCCACCTGGCGCTCGCTGATCGTTGACCTGCGCAAATATGTGAAATTCCCGGCAAGCACCAATAATGTACTGGCATTCTGGAGTTACGAATGGCTCACGGTAAATGGTAAGGCCCCCTACCTGATGCTGCCCAATACAGGAGGCGACCCATACAGCAATACAGGGAGGGGCTATATACAGGGGAGGTTCAGGGGCAACAGCATGGCCTATGTAGAAGCAGAGTACCGTTTTGGCATATCGCGCGACGGGCTGCTAGGTGGTGTGGTTTTTGCCAATGCCGAGTCGTTTACCGAGCAGACCTCCAATAACTTCGAGACACTGGCACCCGGCTGGGGAGCAGGCATACGCCTCAAGTTCAATAAATTCTCCCGCACCAATGTAGCCCTTGATTATGGTTTCGGGCTCAATGGCTCGGGTGGGCTGTTTGTGAATATTGGGGAGGTGTTTTAGGGGTTGATGTGATTAGTGCTGCAAAGGAATAAACAACTCCACCAATCAGCATAACGCCAATTTCTTTCTGGTAGAAAAAAGAATTCTTTGCACTGATTTATACTTTGCGTAATTTTATATAGATTATCTGTATATCCCGTGCCTTCATGAAAAAACTAATTCCTTTTTTGCTACTTGTTAATTGTCTGTTTGCCTTTGCACAGGGCACAAAAGCCCAGATAATACAAACTATAGCAGGCACAGGCGGCGGCGGCATAAGTGGTGATGGCGGGCCCGCTATTCTGGCTAATATAGAGCACCCATACGGCATAGCGGTTGATGATACAGGCAACCTCTATGTTTGTCAGCCTGCAAATAGTTGTATCCGGAAAATTAAGCCAGGCAGTGGTGGAATCATAACCAGAGTTGCAGGAAATACCACCCTTGGAACTAGTGGAGATGGGGGAGGTGCAATTTATGCCCAGATAGAAGGTGCAAGTGATGTTGCAGTGGATCGATATGGCAATATATATATTCCTAATAGAAATTGCATTCGTAAAATAGATGCAACAGGTATTATTAATACCATTGCCGGTACTGGAGTTGCCGGTTTTTATGGTGATGGTGGCCCAGCTACTTTAGCCAAATTAAATAATGTTTTAAGTTTAGCAGTTGATACCATTGGCAACATATATTTTGTTGATAGGGATAACAACCGAATACGTAAAGTTGACACGGCTGGAATTATTAACACAATTGCGGGCACAGGGCTAGTTGGATTTAGTCCTGACGGATTTTCTGCGATATCTGCTAGTTTAAACGGAATTGATTTCATAAAGGCAGATAAGACTGGGAATGTTTTTTTTGGTGATAATTTTCGTATTCGAAAAATAAATCCCACAGGTATTTTAAGCACAATTGCTGGAAATGGGACCATTGGTAGTAGCGGAGATGGAGGAATGGCTACTGATGCTGAGATAAAAGTAGGGGCAATAGCCATAGATACTTCAGGGAACTTATATTTTGCATGTGGTGATGGCAATCAGATACGCAAAGTAAATACTACTGGTATTATAAATTTAGTTGCAGGTAATGGGATTTGTGGTTTTGCAGGTGATGGTGGAAATCCTTTGCTTGCAGAGTTATGCGGTACAACAGGTATTGCCGTATACAGAAATGGAGATATTTTCATTTCAGATGTAATTAATAATCGTATCCGCCTTGTTACCACACAGCCTCTTAGCCTCAATTATGGTTTGAATAATGCAGGTGGTATCAGTATTTCCCCTAATCCCATTCAGGAAGCATTTACTTGTCTAGTTCAAACAGCCCTGGAGGAACCAGTTAATATCACAATATTTGATTTGCTTGGTAATAAAGTAATGGAAAGAACTGGAGTTACCAACATGGAAATAGATCTGCAACTAAAGGTTGCACCGGGCATTTATATGATTACTGCAAGCACTCAACATCAACAATTCAGGCAAAAGATTATTGTGGAGTAAACAGGCTTTTTTTACCATCCAGGCCATGCCAGACTGCTTTTTCACCCTGCCTGCCATCAGGGTTACCAACTATTCCCCCATTCTACCTCAACAATTCAACAAATCAACCTATTTTTGCGCCCATTATGGCAAATGATAATAAGCTTCAGAATATAATAGGGCATTGCAAAGAATATGGTTTTGTATTCCAGTCCAGTGAGATATATGATGGCCTCAGCGCGGTATACGACTACGGGCAGCTTGGCGTTGAATTAAAAAGAAATATACGCGACTACTGGTGGCGCAGTATGACCCAGATGCACGATAATATCGTGGGCATAGATGCCGCTATCTTTATGCACCCAACCGTATGGAAGGCAAGTGGCCATGTCGACAATTTCAGCGACCCGATGATCGATAATAAGGATAGCCAGAAACGCTACCGTGTAGACCATCTGATAGAGGGTTTTGCCGAAACCCTGGACAAGGAAAAAGGTGATGCCATGCTGCAGCAAATGGACCAGTTGCTTGCAGCCAATGACTTTGCCGGCATCAAACAACTGATAGAAGACAACAAAATAAGCTGCGCCATAAGCGGTACCTGCAACTGGACCGATGTGCGCCAGTTCAACCTGATGTTCTCGACCGAGATAGGCTCGGTGGCAGAAGAAGCCAATGTGATCTACCTGCGCCCCGAAACCGCACAGGGTATATTTGTGAACTTCCTGAATGTGCAGAAGACCGGCCGCATGAAGATACCATTTGGTATTGCACAAACCGGTAAGGCTTTCCGCAATGAGATCGTGGCCCGTGGCTTCATCTTCCGTATGCGCGAATTTGAGCAGATGGAAATGCAGTTTTTCATTAAGCCCGGCACACAAAAAGAATGGTATGAATACTGGAAGGAAACCCGCATGAAATGGCACCTCAGCCTGGGCATAGGGGCCGATAAGTACCGTTTTCACGACCATGTAAAGCTGGCACATTATGCCGATGCCGCATGCGATATTGAATACGATTTCCCGATGGGATTCAAGGAAGTAGAGGGCATACACAGCCGCACCGATTTTGACCTGAAACAACACCAGCAATACAGCGGCAAAAAACTAACTTATTTCGATACCGATATCAACCAGCATTATGTACCCTATGTTATCGAAACCTCAATAGGCCTCGACCGCACGGTGATGATGCTGCTGAGTGAGGCTTATAAGGAAGAAGACCTGAGCACCGCCGACAAACAGGATAACCGCGTAGTGCTGAGTTTCCCGCCTATGCTGGCGCCCGTTAAGCTGGCGGTGTTGCCGCTTACCAAGAAAGACGGACTGCCAGAGATAGCCCGCGAACTTATAGACCAGTGCAAGCCTTACTTCAAATGCTTCTATGAAGAAAAAGACAGCATAGGCAAGCGCTACCGCAGGCAGGATGCAATAGGCACACCGTTCTGCGTAACTATTGACCACCAGACCAAGGAAGACCAGACCGTAACCATACGCTACCGCGACAGCATGACCCAGGAGCGCATAGCCCTGGCCGATGTAAAGGCGCTGGTTATGGATAAGATCAAAATGTTTTGATATTAATCAGTACTGCATAATTATAAAAACCGTTCCTTTGAGGAGCGGTTTTTTTATGCAAGATCTGATACTGAACGAAACAGCCCTGGAACTGCGCCAGGAATGGGGACTGGAGTTGCCCGACACCCTGTCGGAGGAAGCATTGTTGCAGTTGCTGGCCGACAGGATAGTAACCATACTGGAAAGAGGAGCCGAAACCTTTTATCAGCTTATGTACCGCCTCGATATCCCGGAGAAAAAACTGAATGCCATACTGGGTGATGAAAACGTGCCTGCAAAGATTGCGCGCCTCATCTACGACCGCCAGTTGCAGAAAATAAAAAGCCGCCATGAAAACCGCATGACCCGCGACAACAGCGACCCCGAATTGCAATGGTAAACTGCAAACCGGATAAATTTGTGCATAAGCAAACAATTACTTTGCAATCTTTGCTGCCTCTTTGCACGAAACATTTCATTACATAATTATATCCGGCGGGAAGTATAATCATCACTTATTGTAATTTCTTCATTTGGTCCAGGAACCCATCTTTGTGGCTTTGAGATATGGGTACCTGGCTGCCATCCTTCATTTCCACAAACCCACCATCTGATTTTATATATTTCTTCACTTCGGCCAGGTTTATTAAATGGGAATTATGAACCCTGAAAAAATGATGCTCCTGCAGCGCTGTTTCGTATTCCTTAAGCATTTTGCTCGTAATATGCTTCGTCTTATCTTTAAAAAAAATCGTTGTATAAGAACCTTTCGCTTCACAACGGATGATCTGTTCTATTTCTGCAAATATTACACCGTCTATTGTAGGAAGTCCCAATTTCGACAGGGCCGATGATTTATGTTCCCGTAGCAACTTTTGGAGTTTCGAGTTCTCTTCTTTTGAACTTCTTTTCTCAATGGCTTTATAAATAGCCAGCTTCAATTCATTCTTATTGATGGGTTTCAGCAGGTAATCTATTGCACTGTGTTTTATGGCTTCAATAGCATAATCCTTATAGGCTGTAGTAAATATTATTTCGAAATCAAGTTTTTCCAGTTGAGGGAAAATATCGAAACAGGTGCCGGGCTGCAATTCGATATCCATCAGCACAATATCCGGTCTTTGTTCATTAATTAAAGCCACACCTGTGGCAACAGATTCTGCAACTCCTGCTATTGTTACTTCCGGGCAATATAATTCCACAAGTTTTCGCAGCATTTCCCTGCCCTTGGCTTCATCTTCTACAATAATTACTCTAAGTAAATTCATAAAATGGGAATTTGAATAATCACTGTTGTCCCTTCCGGTATTCCATTTGTGGTTTTATCAATATAAGTAACTTTATTTGTTAACCCCTTCCTTCTGTCATTCAGTAAGATGAGCCGGTTGGTAGCAATATTCACTCCATATGACTGCCTGCCTTTGTTTTTATTCCTGTTCAGCTCAAACGACTTTTTCCGCCCGATACCATTGTCATCAACAGTACAAATAATATGTTTATTATCCCTGTCAAAAGTAATTTTAAGAATTCCATTTTCACCCTTTGGGGCTATGCCATGAATAATAGCATTTTCCACAAAAGGCTGGATGATCATTCCCGGAATTTCCGTATGTTCTTCGTCAACATTGCCGGCTATCGTAATATTCCAGGTAAAAAAATCAAATCTCAGATTTTCCAGGTGCATATATGATTTGAGCATATCAATCTCTGTTTTCAATAATACCTTGCTTTTGGCAGAATTGTCCAATATCTGCCGCATCAGCTTGGAAAATTCGGATAAATAGTCAAGTGACAATTCCGTTTCTTTATTCAATACGAGATATTGAATAGAATTTAAAGAATTAAAAATAAAATGAGGGTTCATCCTGGCCTGGAATGCGCTCAGTTTGTTTTCGCTTAATTCCTTGGCCGAGGCCAGCTTCATATTCCTCAATACTATAGTAATAAATACCAGTAATAAACAGAAAGCTGAAATTAAGAAAATCCTTTCACCGCGCGCCTTGGCGACTTCTATTTTTGCAATACGGGTTTTAAGCTCTATCTCTCTTTGAGTCTCAAGTTCACTCATCTTCTTATTCTTGATTACTGAAAAAAGAGAATCTTTTACCTTATCATAATCCAGGTAGGTCTTGTATGCTTTTGAAAAATCTCCGTTTAAAGCATAAGCATCCGATAGGTTTTGAAAATAACCAACCCCATCGCCTAATTGGTTTACATCTTTAAATAATTGGACTCCCTTTTCTAAAAATCCTATGGCTCTGTTAATATTATTTTTTTTTCCGCGTGGAATCAGGCTGTCTGTTTGAATATTCCCGGTATCTTTTGCAATTGACAAATATGCAAGTCCTGCATTTGATAAGTCCATTGCACAACCATCTTTGTAATCTAATTCCTTGTGAAGATTATAGGCCAGGTTATCTAATTTTAGCGCTTTGGAGAATTCTCTTTGCTTAATATATACAATGCTTAAATTTACATATATATCGGCGATCCCCACTTTATTTCCTAATTCCTCAAAAACTTTTAATGCATGATATCCATACGTTAATGCGCCTGAATCATTGCCTGTAGCTTGGTAAGTATTGCCTATGTTTTGAAGGTTTACGGCCTCGAATTCCTTATTTCCGATCTCCTGGTTGATCTTTAATGCCTTGAAATAATACTCCAGCGCTTTGGAATAATTGGATTGATAGAAATATATAATGCCGACATTGGATAATATTGCGGCCTCCTGTCCTCTGTACCCATTTTCTTCGCATATCTTCAGGGCTTTAAAATCATAGTCAAGGGCTTCCGGGAAGTTATCATTCCGCATATAGGCAATGCCAATATTTGTTAGATTTTTTGTAATATCCTGTTTGTTCCCAATTTCGGTATTTATTTTTAATGACTGGAAAAAATAGTCCAATCCATTCCGGTACTCAGATTGGGTAAGGTAATTTATTCCAATATTATTATTGGCCTGCGCTATTCCTTTTTTCCAGCCAAGTTTAGTGGAAAGTTCCAATGATTTCAGCCCGGTTTTTATACCTTCGGCAGGATTAATGTTTTTATATTCATAGGCTAAGACACACAAAATCCTTGCTTTATTTGTGTCTTCTTTTGCATGTTGCAGCTCAAGGAGCAGCGAATCTACCTTTTGCTGTCCGCGTTTTTGCGCGGGCGCATTTACTCCGTACAACAGGAGAAAGCAGCAACAAAATATATTTATACAATAGCGGCTCAAATTGAAATATTTCAGTGTTGCAAGATAATAAAAACCTTTATACTTGTAATAAAAGCCAGGCTGAAAAGCCCGGCTTTTATTAATTTTTCATAGG